>NZ_JBWKZU010000003.1:0-179711 GCF_059424825.1 Acidovorax sp. GW101-11A03
TGGTGGCGGAGGGGGTGGAGACGACGGGGCAGCTGAGCTTTCTGAGGCTGCACGGGTGTGAGGGGTTCCAGGGGTATTTGTTTGGGCGGCCCACCCCCATGGACATCTTTTTGCGTGAACAGCAACTGGGCCTGATGTCGCAACCCCTGGTGGCTGTGCCGGAAGGGCACAAGCCATGAACAACGTCGGCATCCTGTGGGTGGACATTGACACGCAGCATGCAGCGGCTGCGCGGCGGTTGATTGCCGAGCGTTACCCTGAATGGCGCGTGGTGAACAGCCCCACCCCTGAGACGGCCATGGCGCCTCTGGCCTCGCAGGCCTGGGATGCCGTGGTGATGTGCCTGCGGCCTTCGGAGCAGGAGCTGCCTGGCCTGCTGGAGCTGTGTGCCGGCCGCCCGGTGCTGATGTGCATCGACGCCACGCAGGAGGCGCTGGCCGCGCGGGCCTTCCGCTGCGGGCTGGGTGACTATGTGCTGCGCGAGCCCGACGACGTGTCGCACCTGAGCGAGCTGCTCAACCGCCTGGTCGCCCTGACGCAGGGCACCAAGGGCCAGGGCCAGCCCGTGCGCATGGTGGACGCCCGTATCTGGCAAGAGGCGCTGACCATGCTGCAAGAGCAGCGTACGGCCCTGCAGGCCACGCTGGCCAGCATGAGCCAGGGCATCTTCAAGACGGGGCCCGATGGCCGCATCACCGTCTACAACCAGCGCGTGCTGGAGCTGCTGAATCTGCCCGAATCGCTGATGGCCACCCGTCCCACGCTGGCCGACCTGACGCGTGTGCAAGCCGAGCGCGGCGACTTTGGCGCGGGCTACAGCCTGGTGGACCGGCGCGGGCACGACTACGTGGCCCAGGGTGCGGTGGCCGCTGCCCCGGCGCTTTATTGGCGCACCACGCGCGATGGCCGTACCTTCGAGGTGCGCACCACCACGCTGGCCGACGGCAGCCTGGTGCGCACCTTTGCCGATGTGAGTGACTACGTGCGCGTCGAAAACGAGCTGCGCGAGAGTGAGGCGCGCTTCCGGTCACTGAGCGACCTGTCCTCTGACTGGTACTGGGAGCACGACGCCGAAGGCCGCTTTGTGCAGTTGGCGGGGGATCTGAGCGTGAACGGCATCCCGCTGTCGAGCGTGATGGGGCGCACCCGCTGGGAGATTGGTGCCCTCAACATGACCGAGGCCGACTGGGCCGCGCACCGCGCCGTGCTCGCCGCGCACCAGCCGTTTCGCGACCTGGAGCTGCAGCGCAAGCGCCTGGATGGCACCATGCACTGGATTTCGGTCAGCGGTGTGCCGGTGTTCGATGCGAATGGCGCGCTGCGCGGCTACCGGGGCGTGGGCCGCGACATCACCGAACGCAAGCAGGTCGAGAGCCAGATCGAGCGCCTGGCGTTTTACGACTCCCTCACCGGCCTGCCGAACCGCCGCCTGCTGGTGGACCGCCTGCAGCACGCCACGCTGGCCGTGGCGCGTTCAGACACCCAGGGCGCGCTGCTGTTCATCGACCTGGACAACTTCAAGGACCTCAACGACACCCTGGGGCATGACACCGGCGACCAGTTGCTGCTGCAGGTGGCCCAGCGCCTGAAGGCCTGCGTGCGCGAGTCCGACACCGTCGCCCGTTTTGGCGGGGACGAGTTCGTGGTGCTGGTGGAAGGCCTCAGCCCCGATGCGGACCATGCCAGCGCCGAGGCCGCGCTGGTGGCCAGCCACATTGCCACCACCCTCGGCAAGCCCTATGTGCTGGGCGATGCCAGCCACCACAGCTCGCCCAGCATTGGCATTGCGCTGTTTGGCCAGCAGCCGCTCAGCGTGGACGAACTGCTCAAGCACGCCGACCTGGCCATGTACCAGGCCAAGGCAGCGGGGCGCAACACGCAGCGCTTTTTTGACCCCGACATGCAGGCGGCGGTGAGCAACCGCTCGGCGCTGGAGGCTGACCTGCGCCGGGGGCTGCAGGAGAAGGAACTGGTGTTGTACTACCAGCCGGTGGTGGACGGCAAAGGCCGCCTGCAGGGGGCCGAGGCCCTGGTGCGCTGGCGCCATCCGCGCCGGGGCATGGTATCGCCCGCCGAATTCATCCCGCTGGCCGAACAGACCGGGCTTATCCTGCCGCTGGGCCAGTGGGTGATGGAGGCTGCCTGTGCCCAGCTGGTGGCCTGGTCGCGCAGCTCGCTCACGCGGCAGTTTTTCCTGTCCGTCAACGTGAGCGTGCGGCAGTTCCGCCAGCCTGACTTTGTGGAGCAGGTGCTGGGGGCGCTGGACGCCACGGGGGCCAACCCCGAGCGTCTCAAGCTTGAACTTACCGAGAGCCTGCTGTTGGCCGATGTCGAGGACATCATTGCGCGCATGGAACACCTGCGCCGCTACGGCGTCGGCTTTTCGCTCGACGACTTTGGCACCGGTTATTCGAGCTTGAGCTACCTCAAGCGCCTGCCGCTGGACCAGCTCAAGATCGACCAGAGCTTTGTGCGCGATCTGCAGACCGACCCTAACGACGCAGCCATCGTGCGCACCATCCTGGCCCTGGCCGACAGCCTGGACCTGGGCGTGGTGGCCGAGGGCGTGGAGACCACGGGCCAGCTCGAATTCTTGCAGCGCTACGGCTGCAAGGCCTTCCAGGGCTACCTGTTTGGCCGCCCCATGCCGCCCGAGGTGCTGGAACGGGCGTTGCGGCCTGCGCTATGACAAAAGCCACCGCCCTTTTGGGCGCGACAATGAATCCATGACATTTGACCCCTACGCTCCCCACTTCGTGTGGTCGCTGCCCCCCAGAGGGGGTGCTTTTCATCTTGGGGCGGCCCGGCGATGAAAAAGCAGGTGTTGGTCGCCGGTGGCGGCATCGGCGGCTTGGCCGCTGCGTTGGGCGCCTCGCGCGCGGGCTGGGATGTGCGGCTGTACGAGCGCGCTGCCGCCTTCAGCGAAGTGGGTGCGGGCGTGCAGATCGGGCCCAATGTGGTACGTCGCTTGCAGGCCTGGGGCTTGCAACAGGCGCTGCAAGCGGTGGCGGTCTTTCCCGGCCGCCTGCAGGTGCGCAATGCCGTGAGCGGCCGCGAGCTGGCGGTGCTGCCGCTGGGCCCCGCAGCGGTGGAGCGCTACGGCGCGGCCTACGCCACCATCCACCGCGCCGACCTGCATGGCCTGCTGCTGCAGGGGGTCACCCAGGGCACTGACGCACAGCTGCATCTGGACCATGCCATCGACCGTTTTGCTGACAGCGGCGAAGTCGTCACCGTGCGCACCAGCCGGGGCAAGGAGGTGGAGGGCGATGCGCTGATTGGCGCCGATGGCCTGTGGAGCCGCACCCGCACCCAATTGCTGGGCACCATGCCACCGCGTGTGACGGGCCATCTGGCCTACCGCGCCCTGGTGCCGCAGCAGGCGCTGCCCGAGGCGCTGCGCACCACCCAGGTCACCGCCTGGCTGGGCCCACGCCTGCATGCAGTGCAGTACCCCGTGCGCCGGGGCGAGTTGCAGAACATCGTCGTTATCGTGCAGGGCCCCGCGCCGCAGGACCTGGAGAACTGGGACCATGCCGCCAACGCTGCGGGCCTGGACCACGCGCTACAAGGCACCTGCACCACATTGCAGGACCTGGTGCGCGGTGTGAGTGATCACGCCCCGGCAGGCTGGCGTCTGTGGCCGCTGTGCGACCGCCCGCCCGTGCGCGCCGTCGACGAGATGGCGCGCGGCCTGGTGGGCCTGCTGGGCGATGCCGCCCACCCCATGCGCCCCTACCTGGCCCAGGGCGCGGGCATGGCGATCGAGGATGCCGCCGAGCTGCAGCGGGCGCTGGCCATGCACGACCTGGAGGTGCCGCTGCGCCTCACGCGTTATGCCCTCAACCGCTGGCAGCGCAACGCCCGCGTGCAGGCGCGTTCCATCCGCAATGGGCGCATTTTTCATGCCACAGGGTTGGTGCGGTGGGGGCGGGACGGGGCGCTGCGCCTGCTGGGTGAGCGCTTGCTGGATGTGCCCTGGCTGTACCGCGGCGATGGTGCGGGCGCCAGTGCGCTGTGAGTGCTTGGTGACGGGCAGGACTGCCGCGTGGGCCCTGTTGCAAGCATCGGGTTCAGGGCGCTTCTGAGCGTGTAGGCAGCCCCCGCAGGTTGTCAGGACATTCCCTATCCGGGGCAACCCGTGCAGGCCACGCGCAGGCTGAACTTTGCGCAGTATGCCGTGCTCTACCGCAGTGTGTGCAAAGCGCCAAAAAGGCAACGGATGTGACCACGAATTTGCTGTTCAAGCGCAGGCCGTGGTGCTACAAAGAGCCAAGCCGGTAGCGATTCCCACTGCAACACCGTGGCACTTCCCGAGCCCGCCGGGGGTGCCGCCACAGGAGGTCGTATGGATGCCATCAGCAATTTCGCCGCGCGCTACGCCCGTAGCCGTGAAGAGGAAATGTCGATCGACGAGTACCTCGCCGAGTGCAAGCGCGATCCGATGGCGTTTGCCACGGCCGCCCAGCGCATGCTGGCCGCCATTGGCGAGCCCGAAATGGTGGACACGCGCAACGACCCGCGCCTGTCGCGCCTGTTTGCCAACAAGGTCATCAAACGCTACCCCGCCTTTGCCGAGTTTTACGGCATGGAAGACTCCATCGAGCAGGTGGTGAGCTTCTTCCGCCATGCGGCGCAGGGGCTTGAAGAGCGCAAGCAGATCCTCTACCTGCTCGGCCCCGTGGGCGGCGGCAAAAGTTCGATCGCCGAGCGGCTCAAATACCTCATGCAGAAGGTGCCGTTCTATGCGCTCAAGGGGTCGCCGGTCAACGAATCACCACTGGGCCTGTTCGATGCGATGGAGGACGGGCCCGTGCTGGAAGAGCAGTTCGGCATCCCCCGGCGCTACCTGCAGCGTGTGCTGTCGCCCTGGGCCGTGAAGCGGCTCGAAGAGTTTGGCGGCGACATCCGCCAGTTCCGGGTGGTCAAGCGCTACCCCAGCATCATGAAGCAGGTGGGCATCGCCAAGACCGAGCCGGGCGACGAGAACAACCAGGACATTTCCAGCCTGGTGGGCAAGGTGGACATCCGCAAGCTCGAAACCTATGCCCAGGACGACACAGATGCCTATAGCTACAGCGGCGGCCTGTGCCTGGCCAACCAGGGGCTGCTCGAATTTGTGGAAATGTTCAAGGCGCCCATCAAGGTGCTGCACCCGCTGCTCACGGCCACGCAGGAGGGCAACTACAAGGGCACGGAAGGCTTTGGCGCCATACCGTTCGATGGCGTGGTGCTGGCCCACAGCAATGAGAGCGAGTGGAAGGCGTTTCGCAACAACAAGAACAACGAGGCGTTTCTCGACCGCATCTACATCGTCAAGGTGCCGTATTGCCTGCGGGTGAGCGAAGAAACCCGCATCTACGAAAAACTCATCCGCGAGTCGTCGCTGGGCAACGCCGTGTGTGCGCCGGGCACGCTCAAGATGATGGCGCAGTTCGCTGTCCTCACGCGGCTGAAGGAGCCCGAGAACTCCAGCATCCTCAGCAAGATGCAGGTCTACGACGGCGAGAGCCTGAAGGACACCGACCCCCGCGCCAAGAGCTACCAGGAGTACCGCGACTATGCGGGCGTGGACGAGGGCATGACGGGCATCTCCACCCGCTTTGCGTTCAAGATCCTCTCGAAGGTGTTCAACTTCGACAGCGCCGAGGTGGCTGCCAACCCGGTGCACCTGATGTATGTGCTGGAGCAGCAGATCGAGCGCGAGCAGTTCCCCGCCGAACTGGAGACCAAGTACACCGGCTACATCAAGGAGTTTCTGTCGCCGCGTTATGCCGAGTTCATCGGCAAGGAGATCCAGACCGCCTACCTGGAAAGCTACAGCGAGTACGGCCAGAACATCTTCGACCGCTACGTGACCTACGCCGACTACTGGATCCAGGACAACGAGTACCGCGACACCGACACCGGCGAGGTGTTCGACCGGGGCGCGCTCAATGCCGAGCTGGAGAAGATCGAGAAGCCCGCAGGCATTGCCAACCCCAAGGACTTCCGCAACGAGATCGTCAACTTCGTGCTGCGGGCCCGGGCCAACAACCAGGGCAAGAACCCGAGCTGGACGAGCTACGAAAAACTGCGCCTGGTGATCGAGAAGAAGATGTTCTCGAACACCGAGGAGCTGCTGCCGGTGATCAGCTTCAACGCCAAGGCCAGCGCCGAGGAGGCGCGCAAACACGAGGACTTCGTCACCCGCATGGTGAACAAGGGCTATACGCCCAAGCAGGTGCGCCTGCTGTGCGAGTGGTACCTGCGCGTGCGCAAGAGCAGCTAGTTGATCGATGGGTTGGCCAGCGTGCCGTTCTGGGGCGCCGGTCCATGAAGGGGGCAAGTGGATGGCATTGCAAATCATCGACCGCAGGCTCGCAGGCAAGAACAAGTCCGTCGGCAACCGCGAGCGTTTTGTCCGCCGCTTCAAGGAGCAGATTGCGGACAGCGTGCGCCGCGCCGTGTCGCAGCGCGGCATCCGCGAGATCGAGCAGGCCGAGAACATCACCATCCCCAAGAAGGACATCGGCGAGCCCGTGTTTCACCACGGCCAGGGCGGCATCCGCGACATGGTGCACCCCGGCAATGCCGAGCATGTGCGCGGCGACCGCATCGAGCGGCCCAAGGGCGGCAGTGGCCGTGGCTCGCAGGCCAGCGATGGCGGCGAGGGCGAGGACGACTTCACCTTCACCCTGACCAAGGAAGAGTTCATGCAGCTCTTTTTTGAAGACCTGGCGCTGCCGCACCTGCTGCGCACCCACATCGGCGAGAACCCGCTGTGGAAGTCGCGCCGCGCGGGCTACAGCCAGGACGGAATCCCCAACAACCTGGCCGTCCTGCGCACCATGCGTGGCGCTTTGGGGCGCCGCATTGCGCTGGGCAAGTCTGCGCACCGCGAGCTGCTGGTGCTGCAGGCCGAGCTGGACGCCCTGCTGGCGCAGGACGATGGCACCAGCGAGGCCGTGGCCGCGCTGCAGCGCCGCATTGATGCGCTGCAGGTGCGCATCGGCCGCATCCCTTACCTCGACCCCATCGACCTGCGCTTTCGCGCCCGCATCCAGGTGCCGGTGCCCAACAGCCAGGCGGTGATGTTCTGCCTGATGGATGTCTCGGGCTCCATGGACGAGGCGCGCAAGGACCTGGCCAAGCGCTTCTTCATCCTGCTGTACCTGTTCCTCACGCGGCACTACGAGAAGATCGACATCGTCTTCATCCGCCACCACACCCAGGCCGCCGAGGTGAGCGAGGAGCAGTTCTTCCACTCCACCGAAAGCGGCGGCACGGTGGTGAGCAGCGCGCTGGTGCTGCTCGACCAGATCATCCGCGCGCGCTACCCCAGCGGCGACTGGAACATCTACGTGGCCCAGGCCAGCGATGGCGACAACTTCACCAACGACAGCGGCAACTGCCGCAACCTGCTGGTGGACCGCATCCTGCCGCTGGTGCGCTACTTTGCCTACGTGCAGGTGGCGGAGGAGGAGCAGAACCTGTGGGAGGAATACAGCCAGCTGTTGCCGGAGTTCTCGCACTTCGCCATGCGCAAGGTGTCGCAGCCCAGCGAGATCTACCCTGTGTTCCGAGACCTCTTCAAGAAGGAAGGGGTGCCGCTATGAGCAACATGGCCCAGTACCCGGTGCTGGAGCGCCGCATCCACGACAACCCCTGGAAGGCGGCCGCCGTGGGCGAGCGCCGCCACCATGCCGTGCCCGAGCAGCCTCTGCCCCCCGGGGCGCGGCCTGCCGAGCCGCTGCCTGACCCGAGCGACTGGACGTTCGACCTCATCGAGCGCTACCACGCGGCCATCGCGGCCACAGCCGCGCGTTTTGGCCTCGACACCTATCCCAACCAGCTCGAAATCATCACCGCCGAACAGATGATGGACGCCTACTCCAGCGTGGGCATGCCGGTGAACTACCGCCACTGGAGCTACGGCAAGGAGTTTCTGGCCACCGAGCGGCGCTACCGGCGCGGGCACATGGGGCTGGCGTATGAGATCGTCATCAACTCCAACCCCTGCATCAGCTACCTGATGGAGGAGAACACCACTGCCATGCAGGCGCTGGTGATTGCCCATGCGGCCTACGGGCACAACAGCTTCTTCAAGGGCAACTACCTGTTTCGCATGTGGACGGACGCGTCCAGCATCATCGACTACCTGGTGTATGCCAAGGACTATGTGGCGCAGTGCGAGGAACGCTATGGTTTTGACGAGGTCGAGCGCATCCTTGACTCCTGCCACGCGCTGGCCAACTTCGGGGTGGACCGCTACCGCCGCCCGTCCAAGAAAAACCTGGCGCGCGAGCGGCTGGAGCGCGCGCAGCGCGAGGCCTATGCCCAGCAGCAGATCAACGAGCTGTGGCGCACCCTGCCCACGCGGCCCGGCAAGGACGACGCCGTGCCCGAACACAACCGCTTTCCGCAGGAGCCGCAGGAGAACATCCTGTATTTCATCGAGAAGAATGCGCCCCTGCTGGAGCCCTGGCAGCGTGAGATCGTGCGCATCGTGCGCAAAATCGCGCAGTACTTCTACCCCCAGCGCCAGACCCAGGTCATGAACGAGGGCTGGGCCACCTTCTGGCACTACACGCTGCTCAACACCCTGTATGACGAGGGCTACCTGAGCGACGGCGTGATGATCGAATGGCTGGGCTCGCACACCAACGTGGTCTTTCAGCCGCCTGTGGGCCACCGGGCCTACAGCGGCATCAACCCCTATGCGCTGGGCTTTGCCATGTACCGCGACATCCAGCGCATCTGCCAGAACCCCACGGCCGAAGACCGGCGCTGGTTCCCCGACATCGCGGGCACGCCCTGGCTGCCTGCGCTGGACCATGCCATGCGCAATTTCAAGGACGAGAGCTTCATCGGCCAGTACCTGAGCCCGCACCTGATGCGCGAAATGCGCCTGTTTGCGCTGCACGATGACGCCAGCCAGGGCGACCTGGTGGTCAGCGAGATCCACGACGAGAACGGCTACCGCAACCTGCGCCAGATGCTGTCGCAGCAGTACGACCTGGGCACGCGCGAACCCAACATCCAGGTCTGGAACGTGAACCTGCGCGGCGACCGCAGCCTGACCCTGCGCCACACCCAGTACCAAAGCCGCCCGCTGGCCGACGACACCCAGGAGGTACTCAGGCATGTGGCCCGCCTGTGGGGCTTTGGCGTGCAGATCGAAGGGGTGGACGCCTATGGCAACCACCCGGTGCTGCTGCACGTGGTGCCTGCGCCTGCGGCGTGAGGCCACATAGGCCTTGTTTGCTATATATTTAATAGCTAATAAGGCAATGTGGGCGCGCGGTAAGCCCTGTTTTTATTCAAATTTTTGATCTGATCAGGCGGTGTGAAGGCCCCGGGTGTGCAGCGGGCAGTCGGTGGCCACGCGCTCGGCCAGCGTCTGGCGCAGGGCCTGCAGCGCCGCAATGCGCGTGTCGATCTCGCCGAGCTTGCTGGCCAGCACCTGGTTCAGCAGCGGACCGGGTTCGGGGGCGTCCCAGATCATGGGCAGCCGGTCGCCAATCTCGGCCAGCGTAAAGCCCAGCTGCTGCGCCGTGCGGATGTACTGCACCAGCGTCACCACCTCGGGCGGGTAGTCGCGGTAGCCATTGGCCAGGCGCCGCGCACGGATCAGGCCCTGCTGTTCATAAAACCGCAGCGCCTCGCGGCTCAGGCCCGAGGCCGTGGCCAGTTCTCCAATCAGCATCGCCTGCTCCCTCCACAACGTCACAAAGTGCTTGACCCTGAAGCGTACTTCAAGGTGGAAGCTCGGGGCTTCATCCATTCCCTGAGGGTCTTTTTTCCATGCACATCCCCGCCTTGCCTTCTGCCCGTTACCTGCGCATCGTGCGCGCCAGCGGTTGGTACGACCTGCTCGTCACCTGGCCGTTTGTCCTGCCCTGGACCTTTGCCTGGCTCTACGCGCAGCTGAACCTGCTGGCCCAGGCACTTGGCTTGCCCGGCACGCTGCACCCGCTCGACACCACCCACATGCTGCTGGCCAACCTGCTGGGCTCGGTGGTGGTGGTGTGGTCGGTGGCGCGCATCGTGGCGCCCACGCTGCTGCTGGGGCGGCTGGATGGCGTGGCGCGCTTTTTGTTTGCTGCCTGGCAGATCTACGCCGTGGCGCACGGGGCCAATGCCATCGTGCTGGGCTTCACCGCGTTCGAGCTGGTGTTTGGCGTGCTGCAGTGGTGGCGCGTGCAAGGTGCAGGCATGGCCCTGTGCCCGCCGGGCAACACGCGGGTCAGTGAGCGGCTCAGTGCGCAGGGGCCGGTGCGGGCAGGCACCTGAAGGCGATCGCGCCTGCCGCCAGCATGCCCGCAATGGTCAGCATCACTGCCACATACGGGTCCAGGCCCCGCGCCGCGGCCAGCGAGGCGGCCAGGCCCGTCACCCACTGCATCAGCGCCACGCCCAGAAACAGGGCCATGGTGAACACTGCCATGGCCCGCCCGGTCATCGCGGCCGGGTAGGACGAACGCACGTCGGCGTACTGCAGCACCATGTAGCCCGACAGCAGGCCCACAGCAATCGAGCCCGCCACGTCCAGCCATTCGGCGTGCAGCAGGCCGATGGCCACAAACAGCCCGGCCAGCAGCAGCGTGAAGCCCACCAGCCAGTGCCTGCGCCGGCCAGGCCCGGGGTCAATGCGCCCGAAGTAGGCCGGGGTGAACAGCGACACCAGCGACGAGAGCATGGCCACGTTGCCGCTGGCCACCAGGCTGTAGCCATGCCGCTCGATGAGCAGCGGCCCCAGCCACAGCCCGCGCAGCGTGAGGAAGGAGGCATAGGTCATCAGCCCCAGCAGCATGATGCCGGCCGTGTGCGGCAGCAGGAACAGCGCACCAAAGCCGCGCACTGCGGCACCGACCGATTCGCGCGGCAGCGTGCTGTGTGCATGCTGCACGGGCTCGTGCACCTTCCAGAAGATCAGCAGCCAGGCCAGGGCGGCCAGCCCGGCCAGCACGCCAAACCCCAGGCGCCAGGACGACTGCTGCACCAGCCAGGCCAGCGGCGTGCCGGTGAACAGCATGCCCAGCCCGCCCACGCCCATGGCGATGCCCGACACCATCGCAAACCGGCTGGCCGGAAAGTAGCGCGCAATGAACACGGTGCACACCAGAAAGGCGGGCGCGCAGCCCACCCCAATTAGCACCTGCCCCAGCAGCACCCCGCCATAGCCGGGCGCGAGTGCCGACAGCAGGGCACCCGCAATGGTGAGCGGGAAGGCCACCAGCAGCGTGCGCCGCACGCCATACAGGTCGATGCCGACGCCCATGAACAGCTGCATGGTGCCGAACGCAAACGCGAAAGCCCCGGCAAACACCCCCAGCGCCTCGGCCGACAGCCCGAACTCCGCCCGCAACCCGGTGGCCATGATCGCCGTGATGGTGCGAAACGCCTGGCTCAGCGCAAAGCCCGACACCAGCGCCAGCAGCATGGCCCAGGCGGCGCGGGATGAAAGAAGCGGGGCGGGTTGCGAAGCGGGCGGAGGGGCAGGCAGGGGGGTGGGCACAGGTGCGGGTCTCCAGGGCAGAAGTCAGCGGCTGCCGGCACAGGGGCACTGGCCGCAGGGCCCTGCGAGGTTACCTGCACCTGGAGAAGCGGGCTGTCACCCAGGGACGTGCGGGGTGCGGCTGTGCGGGCACGTGGGGGGCTTGGAGGGGTTTCCTAGGGTATGTCCCAGTCCCCGATGCCTATGCCCCACCAAGACGGTCGGATGCTGGTGGTTTTAAGTCGCCCATCACTGTAATCAAATGTTTCGTGCGGTATTGGGTCTTCTGGTGCGATCAATTCAACCTGCCCCCGGGGCCCGGGCGCCCGTCATGAGGGCGCCACAGGGCGCGAACAGACTTTAGAGGCAGCTCTCGATGTGGGGATCACCCCAATGACGGGGCTGCAGGGCCTGGGGCACCCTTGGGGTTATGTGCTGCGCCGGGTGTTGTTCACGGCTCTGGAATCGCTGGTTTCGGTCTCTCGCAAGCAGGATGGCGCAGGCAGTGGGTGGTGCCAGATGAATGGCAAGGTTTGTGCTTAGGTGGCTGGCAGGGGCTTTTGAACAGGCCCCGGTGGCCGGTGGCCACAGGCCGTTGGATGGAAGTTGTCGGGCGCACCCAGGGTGCGCTGCGATGTCAGGAGTGACCGATGAAGACGATGGTTTTGCTGGGTTCGGGTGCGTTGGCCACCCTCTTGTTGTCGGGCTGCGCAAGCCAGCCCCCGGCCATGCAGGCGTTCAGCGCTCCGGCAGACGGCAACAGCATGCAGTACGCCTGTGGCAACGGCGAGAAGGTCGAAATGCAGTTCTACCCTGACCAGGGCCGCAGCGTGATGCGCCGCAGTGGCTGGACGGTGGAGCTGCCCCGGCAGGTGGCAGAAACCGGCTACGCCTACAGCAACGGCCCCACCACGGTGCTGGGCAAGGGCAACGAGCTGACCATCCAGATTGGCCACCTGGCACCGATCTGGTGCCGCAGCAACCGTTCCATGATGGTGGCCGAGATCAAGTAACAGGGTTTTCTCTTTTCACCTCCCGGCCGCTGGCCGGTGGGTCGGGTTCCAGGGGCCTGCGCAGTGTGGCTGCGCAGGCCCTTTTCCGTTTCAGGCCGTTTCAGGGCGTGCCCGGTGCGCAGGCCTCGGGGGCCGTGGCAGCGGGGCGCTGCTCCAGGGTCAAGGGCGCAATCAGGTGGTTGCCCTGTGCATCCCGCACGGTGACGGCCACCTCGCGGCTGCTGTCGGCGCGGGTGTCGCTGAACTGCAGGCGCATCTCGGCGGCCACGGTGCGGGTCTGCACCTGGCCGTCGGCCAGCTCCGTGGTTTCCAGGGTGCCGTTCAGCACGGCCAGGCCGGTGGCATCGATCTCCCACGGGCCGGTGAACACAAAGTGGCGGCAGGTGACGGTCAGCTCCACCCGCTCGTTCTCCAGCCGCAACTCGGTGCTGCCGCAATGCTGCGCGCAAGGGGCGCCAACGGCGAAGCCGCTGCCCGAGAAGCCAAGCACACCATTGATGGGCCCGGTGCCCGTGCCCCCGGTGCCAGGCCCGCAGGCGGCCAGCACCAGCAAGGTGGCGGCCGTGGCCAGCAGCCGGGCTGTGCGCTGAGCCATAAGCCGGGCCATGTGGGCCCAGAGTTCAGGAAGGACGTTCATCTTTGTCTGCGGCATAGAAGTAGCTGCCAAAGCGGGCGCGCCGGTTGCGCTCGCCGGGCGGGGTGTTTTTCTGGTCGTGGTCGTAGCGGGCCTGCGCCTCGGTCATCACGGTCTTGAAAGCCTGGCGCCAGGCCCTGGCGGCCACCACGTGCAGGCGGTGGGCGGACTCTGCGCTCAGCTGGTCCACAAACACGGCCTGCTCCAGGTAGTTGTGCTCGCCCTCCAGGTTGAGGCTGGCGGCGGCCAGGTGGTCGTGCAGGTTCTCCTGCATCAGCTGCGCCATCTCGGCAAAACCCTGGCGCGGCACAAAACCAGCGGCCAGCAGGCGGATCTGGCCGTCCTCGCCTTCCTCGGCCATGCCCAGGCGCACCAGCTCGTCAAGCACCGCGCGGGGCCGCACATCGCTGCTGATGCTGGCGACCAGTCCGTCAAAGTGCGGGGGCTCGCCGCTGCGGGGCAGGGGGCGGGGCTGACCCTCGTCGTCCAGGCAGTCGGTCTGGCTCAGCCAGCGCGCGGCCACCTGGCTGGCCATGTTCAGCGGGGTTTCGCCCGCTTCTTCTTCGGCAGCAGGTTCGGCCAGGCGGCCCAGGTTGCGCACGTCGCGCCGGTGCACGCCCGACATCAGGCTCACCGCGCTGTCGGTGGCCTTCTTGCCCGTGCGCTGCAACTCGTCGTGTGCGGCGTCCAGAAACACCTTCTTCATCGCCGCTGCAAACGCGGGGTAGGCCACGCCATTGCGCAGCAGCAGGCGCGCCAACGGGCGCAGCACGTGCAGGGCAGAGGCCAGAACGATGGCGGAGCGGGAGGGCATGAAAACAGAACCGGCGCGCGGTGGGTGTCAGGGTCAGGCCGTGATTGTCATCTGGTTGACTCGTGGAAATTGTGTGGGATATTATCCCACTTATCTGTGAGGTGGGATGGGCAAGCTTCCACCCCGCCATGCAGATCACAGGTATCCACAGGGAGAAAAATCACATGACGAACCGAAGGTTGATAAAGAAAGTGGCGGGCATGTCCTATGTCTCGCCCGCATGGCTGGCCGTGGCCACGGCCGCATTCGTGGCGGGCTGCGGCGGGGGGGAGGGCGGCAACCCGCAGACGCCCAACGAGGCGCGGCTGCAGGTGGCGCGGTCGGGCGATCTGGTGGCCTACTTCAAGGCCAAGATCGCGCAGCGGGTGGCGCTGGGTTACCCCGGCACGGCCATCACCGTGCCCACCGTGGGGGGCCTGAGCAGCGCAGGCAGCGTGGTCACCCACACCGGCGCACCTCTGGCAGGTGCGGTGGTGGAGGAAGACGGCCTCATCCAGGCCGAGGGCACCATGTTGTTCGGCCTGCACCGCGCCTATGCCACCGACACCGGTCGCGAGCCGCCGCGTCTGACTGCCCAGGCGCGCGCCGCCGATGGCAGCCTGGCCAGCGTGGGCCGCGCCACGCTGGATGCCAAGTTCATCCCCCAGGGCTTTTATGTGGCGGGCGGTGGCACACGCGCCGCCGTGCTGTCGCAGCAAGACCCGTACGCCGACCGCCAGCCCGTGGTGGCTGCGGCCGACGCCAGCATCACCGTGTTGCCCGAATACAGCCGCATGCTGTCGCTCGACCTGTTCGCGATCAGCAAGGACATGGCGCCCGCGCAGCTCAAGCAGATGCGCATCGACGGGCTGCTGGTGGGCAGCCGCCTGATTGGCAACACGCTGTACCTGGTCACCACCTGGTCGCCCGACCTCACCCGCTTCACCGTGCCTGCGGGCGCCTCGGCATCGGCGGTGCAGACGGCGCTCAAGGACCTGAACACTGCCGCACTGATCCCCACCCTGCGCGTGGACGGCGGCCAGCCCCAGCCGCTGGTGAACGAGGCCGACTGCCTGGTGCAGACGGGCAATGCCTCGCTGTCGCTGCAGCTCACCTCCATCACGGCCATTGACCTCACCTCGTCCAGCCTGGCGCGCACCAGCCGCTGTTTCGCGGGTGGCAGCGAAGCGGTGCACCTGGGCGCGCGCAGCGTGTATGTGGCCAGCTCGCGCCAGTACCGCTATGGCGGCGATGTGATCAATGCCGTGTTCCCGGCCGACAGCCGCACCGACATCCACAAGTTCAGCTTCCGTGGTGCGCAGGTGGACTACGACGCCTCGGGCAGCGTGGACGGCCACCTGGGCTGGGACCTGCGCCGCATGCCGTCGCGCCTGAACGAGTACCAGAACGACTTGCGCGTGCTGACCTTCACCGGCAAGACGGGCCAAAGCGGCATGCCGCCGGTGACCATCCAGGCCCAGCAGGCCTCCCCCGCGCTGCTGACCGTGCTGCGCGACAGCGGCCGCGACAACCACCTGAGCCCGCAGGCCAAGCTGCCCATCCGGCTGCGCACGGCGCGGGGCGATCAGCAGATCGACAACGTGTTTTTCGCAGGCACCCGGGCCTATGCCACCCCCTTTGCCACCACCGAACCCGTGTGGGTGCTGGACCTGGCCAACCCCGCCAACCCCACGGTGGCGGGCGAGCTGGCGGCGGGCGGCCATGCCGACCACCTGGTGCCGCTGCCAAACGGCCTGCTGCTGGGTGTGGGCAGGGACAGTGCCCTGGGCGGCGTGGCCGACGGCATCCAGCTGGCGGTGTTTGACGTGCGCAATGCCGCGCAGGGCAAGCGCCTGGCCACGCAGGCGGTGGGCGGCCGGGGCAGCATCACCACACTCGACGGCACCCGCCCCGTGCTCAACCTGCAGGCGGTGGAAGGCAAGGTGCGCCTGGCGTTCCCGGCCCGCGTCTACCAGGCGCCCACCGGGGTGGGCACGCCCCCGCCCGTGCGGGGTTACCAGGGCGCCCTGCGGCTGGAGGTGAACACAACCACCGGCGCGCTCGCCCAGCGCTCCATGGTGGTGTCCACGCCCATCCTGAACGGCGACACGCCCGGGCTGTACAGCCGCTTTGACATTGCCAACGAGCGCAGCCTGCAGGTGGACAACCTGGCCTACCAGCTCTCGGGCGGGCAGGTGTTTGCCAAGGCCGGAGACTGAAGCGCACGCCGAGTGCAGATCAGGGAGAGAACTATAAAAACCATAGCTGCCAGCGCTTTCCTGTAGGGCGCAGGCAGCAGTTACAAGGCCTGTTCACCGGGGTGGTGAGCAGGCCTGTTTTTTTCGGTGTGCCGCCGTGCTTACAGGTCCGTGCGCAGCTTCCAGATTTCGGGGAACAGCACCACGTCGAGCATCTTGCGCAGGTAGCTCACCCCGCCCGTGCCGCCCGTGCCGCGCTTGAAGCCGATCACGCGCTCCACCGTGGTCACGTGGCGGAAGCGCCAGAGGCGGAAGGCGTCTTCCAGGTCGGTCAGCTCCTCGCCCAGCTGGTACAGGTCCCAGTGCTTCTCGGGGTTGCGGTACACGGTGAGCCAGGCCTGCTCCACTGCATCGTTTTCCACATAAGGCTGTGTCCAGTCGCGTTCGGTGTGGCTGGCGGGCACGGCCAGGCCGCGCCGGGCCATCAGGCGCAGGGCCTCGTCATACAGCGACGGGGCTTCATACGCGGCCTGCACCTGGGCCAGCAGGTCGGCGCGGTGCTCGTGGGGCTTGAGCATGGCCCGGTTTTTGTTGCCCATCGAAAACTCGATGCAGCGGTACTGGTAACTCTGGAAGCCGCTGGACTGGCCCAGGTACGGGCGCATGGCGCTGTACTCGGGCGGCGTCATGGTGGCCAGCACGTCCCAGGCGTGCACCAGCTGCTCCATGATCTTGCTCACGCGCGCCAGCATCTTGAAGGCGGGCGGCAGCTCGTCGCGCGCAATGTGGCCGATGGCTGCGCGCAGCTCGTGCAGCATGAGCTTCATCCACAGTTCGCTGGTCTGGTGCTGCACGATGAACAGCATCTCGTCGTGCGCGGGCGACAGCGGCTTTTGTGCGGTGAGGATGGCGTCGAGCTGCAGGTAGTCGCCGTAGCTCATGCTCTGGCTGAAGTCGAGCTGTGCGCGCTCTTCATGCACGATGGATTCGGGCAGGGCAGATGCTGCGTTGTCGCCTGGGTTGGCGTTGGCCGGTGTGTTGGAGTGGGAGAAGGGGCACATGATCAGGTCACTGCATGGGTCTGGTTGAACTCAGGCTTTCGCCACTCGCCACTCTCCAGCACCTGGCGCAGGTGCTCCACGGCGTTCCACACGTCTTCAAAGCCCAGGTACAGCGGCGTAAAGCCAAAGCGCAGGATGTCCTTGTGGCGACCCGTGCCGCCGTCGCCCTTGCGGAAGTCGCCGATCACACCGCGCGCAATCAGCGCCTGCACGATGGCGTAGGCGCCGCTGCCCTGGCCGTTCACGCCCGCGCCTTCGTCGCGCGTCAGGCACACCTGCGAGCCGCGCTGGGCATGGTCACGCGGCGTGGCCAGGCCCAGGCCGTGGCCTGTGCAGCGCTCTTCCACCAGCTGGATGAACAGGTCGGTGAGCGCCAGCGACTTGGCGCGCAGCGCGGCCATGCCGCCCAGGCTTTGTGCGGCGGTGAACACATCCAGACCGCATTGCAAGGCCGACAGACTGATGATGGGCTGCGTGCCGCACAGGTAGCGCGTGATGCCCGGCGCGGGCTGGTAGTCGGGCGTGAAAGCAAAGGGTGCGGCGTGGCCCCACCAACCCGACAGGGGCTGCCAGAAGCGGTCGGCATGGCGTGGGTGCACCCACACAAAGGCGGGTGCGCCGGGGCCGCCGTTCAAATATTTGTAGCCGCAGCCGATGGAGAAATCTGCGCCTGCGCCGTTCAGATCGACCGGCACCGCGCCCGCGCTGTGTGCCAGGTCCCACACGCACAGAATGCCCTGGGCGTGCGCAGCGGCGGTGATGGCGGCCATGTCGTGCATGGCGCCGGTGCGGTAGTTCACGTGCGTGAGCATCAGCACGGCCACGTCGCTGGTCAGTGCAGCGTTGATCTCTTCAGGCTCCACCAGCACCAGCTCCAGCCCGCGCTCCTTGCACAGGCCTTCGGCAATGTAGAGGTCGGTGGGGAAGTTGCTGCGCTCGCTCACGATGCGTTTGCGGGCGGGGTTGTCTTCGCGGGCGATGTTGAGCGCCGCGCTCAGCACCTTGTAGAGGTTGATGGAGGTGCTGTCGGTGCACACCACTTCGTCCTGGCCCGCGCCGATCAACGGTGCGAGCTGGTTGCCCAGGCGCTGGGGCAGGTCGAACCAGCTCGCGGTGTTCCACGATTTGATGAGGTCGGTGCCCCACTCGCGTGTGACCACATCGGCCACGCGCGCTGCCGCGGCCTTGGGGGCCACGCCCAGCGAGTTGCCGTCGAGGTAGATCACGCCTGGGGGCAGAGCGAAGTGGCTGCGCAGCGGCGCGAGGGGGTCTTGCGCGTCGAGCGCGCTGCAGTCTTGCAAGGTGGTGGTCATGGTGTTCAGAGTGGTTTGCTTCTGTTTTGATAGCTGCTGGCGCATGATGGAAGCGCGGTAGAGGCCAAAAAAGATCGAAATTTTTGTGCTACAGCGCCCGCAGCACGGCGCGCACCGGCGATGCGTCGGCCGTGGTCAGCTTGAGTGGCAGGGCGATGAGTTCGTAGTCACCCTCGGGCACGGCGTCGAGCACCAGGTTTTCGAGCACGCGCAGGCCCCGGCGGCGGATGACCTGGTGGCTGTCGAGCGTCTTGCTGTCGGCCGGGTCGATGCTGGCGGTGTCGATGCCCACCAGCAGCACACCCAGGTCGGCCAGGCGCTCGATGGTGCCGGGCGCATAGGCGGCCAGTTGGGCATCCCAGCGGTCCACGGGCATGTGCTCATAGGTGCGCACCAGCACGCGCTGGGGCAGAGTGCCGTTCACTGCGTGAGCGATGTGTTCCCAGGTGATCAGCGGGCCGCAGCCGATGGCATGGATCACGCGGCAGGGGCCCAGGAAGGCGTCGAGCGACACATCGCCGATGGTGGCGCCCTGTGCGTCGTAGTGCAGCGGTGCGTCGGCGTGGGCGCCCACATGGGGCGACATGGTGATCGCGCTCACGTTGACCGGGCAGCCGGGGCCGATGGTGGCGCACCACTGCTGGCTGTAGGCCGTGTCGCCGGGGAACACGGGGCTGCCCGCAAACACGGGCGGTGAGATGTCCCAGAGCCGGCGGGCGGTGGGGGAGGAGGGCGTTGACATGGGACAAAGTTTGCATGTCCCGAAAAACCCGTGGTGTCGGTTATTTCCAACACCTGGTCGATTTTTTGTTGAAGCCTAAACTACTTTGATGCGGCAGTAGCCCGGCTGCTGGAGGGTGTCACCTCACAAGCTGGTGCCTTCCGCCAGCGGCGCCAGCCCGTGCCGCGCACGCGCCTTGTGGCAGGCATAGTCGCCTGCCGAGAACTCCCGGCAGGGCGCGGGGCGCAGTTCGTAGATGCTGCAGGCCACCTGCTGGCCCACCTGGCCGGTCAGCGCGGCGCAGCGGATGGGCACCTGCTCCGTGCCTCGCATTCGGCAGGTGCTGCCGTTCACATCCAGCGCCAGGCTGTCGGGCACCGTGCCGCCCATCGCCTGCATCTCGTACACGGCAAAGTCCACGCGAAAGCTGGCGCAGCAGGCGCCGCAGCTCAGGCACGGGTGGGCGGAATCGGCGGTGGTGGTGGCTTCGGACATGCGGGACGGGCGGGATGGGCGCAGGGCCTGCGGCGGGGCCGTCAGGCGCTGTGGGGGAGGGGAATGCTAACGAAAAAACCCACGCCCCGGCCGTTCAGGCCCGCGCCGATCTGCACCTGCCCGCCCATGCGCAGCACCGCCTGCCGTACGATGGCCAAGCCCAGGCCCGAGCCGTTGGCGGCGTGGCCCGTGCCCCGGTAAAAGCGCTCGAACACCCGCTGCTGTTCGCTGACCGGGATGCCCGGGCCGTCGTCCTGCACCGACAGCAGCAGCGCCGCACTATCACGCCGCAGCGCCACCGCCACGTTGCCGCCGTGGGGTGTGTAGCGCAGCGCGTTGTCGATGAGGTTGTGGGCGATGGATTCGAACGCAGGCTGGTCGAGCCGGGCGGGCAAGGTGTCGGGTGCGTCCAGCGACAGCTCGATCTGCCGCGCGATGGCCTGCGGCGCAGCCTGCGCCAGCGCGCCGCGCAGCCACTGCGCCACGTCCATGTCGCGCGGTGCGGGGCGCTGCGCGTCGTCCAGCGCAGCCAGGTCCAGCAGTTGCTGCGCCAGGTGCGAGGTGCGGGCGATGGCCTGCTCCAGATGGGCCTGGGCCTGCGTGCGCTCCTCTTCGCTGGGCGAGCGGGCCATCACATGGGCCTGGGCGGTGATCACGGCCAGCGGCGTGCGGATCTCGTGCGCGGCGTCTTGCACAAAGGCGCGCTCGCGGTCCACCTTTTGCCGCAGCTGGGTGAAGAGGTGATCGAGTGACTGCTCTAGCGGCTTGAGTTCGCGGTGGCGGGCGTTGAAGCCCACCGATTGCAGGTCGTCCTGCCCGCGCTGCGCGATGCGGCTGGCCAGTTGCTGCAGCGGCCGCAGGCCATGGCGTACCGACAGCCACACCGCCAGCAGCACAAAGGGTGACGCCAGCAGCAGGTACGGCAGCAAGGCGCGGCCGTTGTACTGCAGGAAGTTGGAGTCCGTGCGCTTGGTCTCGAACACCCGCAGCACCCAGCGCGCATTGCGGCCGGTGTAGATGCGGAACGACCGGCCCTGCAGGGCGGCTTCTTCAATGAAAGGCTCAGCGCGCGGTGTGGCGGGTGGCAAGGCCATGTTCTGCAGCCCCGGCGATGCAAACACGCGCTGGCCCGATGCCGCATCCAGCAGCTCGTGCATCTGCACCCCGGGCAGCAGGCCCACCTGGCGGCGGCGGATGTTGGTCCAGTGGTCGGTGGCCGCCACCGCCGTGGCGGCGTGCGCAGGATCGGTAACCTGGGCCAGCGAATCCAGCACCGC
Organism: Acidovorax sp. GW101-11A03; assembly: GCF_059424825.1. Taxonomy (NCBI): domain Bacteria; kingdom Pseudomonadati; phylum Pseudomonadota; class Betaproteobacteria; order Burkholderiales; family Comamonadaceae; genus Acidovorax; species Acidovorax sp. GW101-11A03. The sequence goes on from NZ_JBWKZU010000003.1 coordinate 20,985, forward strand.
ATCGCCGTACTTCATCAGGCCCGGGTCGCGGGTGATGGTGTGTTTGTAGTTGACGAAGTTGTAGCCCAGTAGCACCGCCCACACCACCACAAACGCCACCAGCACCGATGCCACGCTCCGGCGCATCAGCGTGGGCTCGGCCAGCCAGGCCCATGTGCTGCGCAACGCGTGCTTCATCGTCGTGGTCATGCTTGCAGCAGATAGCCCACGCCCCGCACCGTGCGGATCAGCTCCGCACCGATCTTGCGACGCAGGTTGGACACATGCACCTCGATGGCGGCAAAGTCCATGGGCTCGCCCAGCGGGTCCAGCCGCTGCGCCAGCACGCTTTTGGACACCACCACGCCCGGCTCGCGCGCCAGCTCCAGCAGCAGCTGGAACTCGCGCGGCGACAGGTCCAGCGCCGCGCCACCGCGCTGCACCGCATGGCGGCGCGGCTCAATCACCAGCTCGCCCAGCACCCAGCGTTCGCTGGCCTGGCGCGCGCTGCGGCGCAGCACGGCGCGGATGCGCGAGAGCAGCTCGGCCGTGGCAAAGGGCTTGATCACGAAGTCATCGGCGCCGCCGTCCAGGCCAGCCAACCGGTCCTCCACCGCCGAGCGCGCCGTGATCACGATGATGGGCACCTGCCCGCCCTGGCCTGCCTGGTTGCGCCAGCGCGCCAGCAGGTCAAAGCCACTGCCGTCGGGCAAGGTCAGGTCGAGCAGCACGCAGTCCACCGTGGTCGCATCCACTGTGGCGGGCGCGTCCACCGCGCGGCGCAGCCACTCGCTGCTCAGGCCCTCCACCTTCAGCGCGGACTGCAGAGCGCGGCCCAGGTCCAGGTCGTCTTCGATGAGCAGGATGTGCATGGGGTGGGATTGTGGCGGGAGCGGTGGCCCTTGCGTGGCGCGGCGGCAGGGGCCTTTGGCTGGCCTTAAGGCAAGGCTTTGCACAATGGCCGCATCCGGCGACTCAACACAGGAACACAGGGAGAGGGTGTATGGCGTATATGACAACAAACAATGCGAAGGCGATGCGGCGATGGTGGGGCGGTGCAGCGCTCGCCGCAGTGCTGGCCCTGGCGGGCTGCGCCTCCGGGCCCACCCACCCGTCGCTGGCGGGCGCACAACTGCCCGAGCTGATCCCCGTGCGCGACTTTGTGACGAGCCGGCAGGCCACCGGGGGCTACCAGGTGTCGCCCGACGGGCAGCGCATTGCCTGGTTCGGTGTGGATGGGGTGGTGCCTGCGATCTGGGTGCGCTCCATCGACGGCAGCGATGCCAAGGCGTTTCGCATCCGTGCGCGCACCGTTCGGTTCAGTGCCGACAGCCGCTGGCTGGCCATCACGGCCGACCCGACCGGCGACGAAAACACGCGCATTCACGTGGGCCTGGTGAATGGGCCCGACACCGGGTTGCGCGAGCTGATGCCCGCGCAGAAGTCGGTGGCGCACCTGGTGGATGGGGTGGAGGGCAGCTCGGACTTCATCGTCACCTCCAACCAGCGCGACAAGAAAGTCTTTGACCTGTACCGCGTGAACCCGGCAGGCGGGGCGCCCGTGCTGCTCGCCACCAACCCCGGCAACGTCAACTGGTGGGGGGTGGACCCCACGGGGCAGCTGCGCGCCCGTGCGCAAATCAAGGGCGACCAGGTGCTGCTGGAGCGTCCGGGCGCGGAGCCTGGCTCCTGGAAGGTCGTGACACAGCGCAGCCGCTGGGACACGCTCAACATCTTTGGCCTGCACGACGAAGGGCGCAAGGCCTGGGCCTTGTCCAACCGGGGGCGCGACAAACTGGCGCTGGTGCGGCTGGACCTGGTCACGGGCGCCGAAGAGCTGTTTTACGCATCCCCCGATGTGGACCTGGACAACGTGACCCTGAGCCGCCGCACACGCGAGCCGCTGGTGGCTTATTCGATGCCCGGGTATCCGGCCCGCCAAGTGTTCGATGCGGCGCTGGCCGCCCGGCTGGCGGCCCTGGCGGGAGACCAGCCTGCGGATGTGCGGGTGATGAGCGCCGACCAGTCCGACAGCGTGCTCACCGTGGCCGTGGGCACGGAGCGGGGTGCACGCACCTACTTGTTGCGCGACGGGCACGAGCCGCAGTTTCTGGGTGAAAGCCGGTTGAGCGTGATCGCCCATGCCCTGGTTCCCTCCGAGCCCATCACCTACACCGCGCGGGACGGCCTGCCCATCCATGGCTACCTCACGCTGCCGGTGGGCGTGCAGCGGCCGCAGGCGCTCCCGCTGGTGCTGCTGGTTCACGGCGGGCCCTGGGCGCGTGACCGCTGGGGTGAGGGCATCATGCGGCAGTTTCTGGCCAACCGGGGCTATGCCGTGCTGCAGGTCAACTACCGGGGCTCCAGCGGCTATGGCCGCGCACACATGGAAAAAGCACGGGGCGAGTTTGCAGGCCGCATGCACGACGACCTGGTGGACGGCGTGCGCTGGGCCGTAGAGCGCGGCGTGGCCGACCCCGGGCGTGTGGCGATCTACGGCGCCAGCTACGGCGGCTACTCTGCCCTGGTGGGTGCGACCTTTACCCCCGAGGTGTTTGCCTGCTCGGTGGGCATCGTGGGCGTGACCGACATCGCCCGCCTGCTGGAGGCCGCACCGCCCTACTGGGAGCTGGGCCTGCCCTGGTGGCACCGCTACGTGGGCGACCCCGCCGTGCCCGCCGACCGTGCGCGCATGGATGCCAAATCACCCCTGTACCGCGCCGAGCATGCGCAAAAGCCCATCCTCATCATGCATGGCGTGAACGATGTGCGCGTGAAGCTGGAGCAGTCCGAATGGATGGTGGCCGCCCTGCGCAAGGCGGGCAAAGAGGTGGACTACGTCACCTTCCAGGGCGACGGCCACGGCAACCAGCGCTGGCCCAACAACCTCACGATGTACCGCAAGACAGAGGACTTCCTCGCCCGGTGCCTGGGCGGGCGCACCAGCGGGTTTGACTATTACCAGCTGGGGGCGTGGGCGTTTTGAATTGAAACCGGGATGGCTCGAAATGCGCCGTGGAAATGAAGTTGCAACTCACGTAGCAGCGCGGGGCTCCGATAGGGGCCCCATCTGAACTCTGGGGCTAGACTTCTGCTCTCGGCCACAAAAGCGGTTGCCTTGGCAGCACGAGCGATTGCCTAATGACGATGGCCCCTAGATCGGCAGCTGCGGTGGCGAAGGTCGAAACAACAAGACCAAAAGCCAGGGAGCACAGCGATGAATGATGAATGCCTGCCAGGTCGCTCGCAAGAAGTAGACACCGTCATCGGAGGTCAGTTGCTGGAGCGCACCCTCTACGTAGATGCAACCGAAGCCCGCGCTTGCGCGGCACTCTGGAAGTCCGGCCGGTATACCCAACTTGGGCTTTCCGAGGCGCAGAACCCGAATCTGGCCGAGGTGTCGTGCCTCGAGGCGTTTGAAGGCGTGGGCAAGTTGCACCTCATGCTGAATCGGAAAGTGGATCTCGCGCCGCTGCAGCAGCATGCGGGCGACTTGAGAGCCTATTACTGCAATGACGACCTTAACCCGCTGGTGGACTGCGAACGATTCGTGGCGCTCGAGTCCTTGGGCCAGGCCTGGGCCCCCAGCATCCGTTTCGCGCAGACCTACCCGTGCCTGACCCGTTTGAGCTTGACCGGAGCGGCTCCCACGACGGGAGATCTGGGCTTCCTGCGCATGGCCCCGCAACTTCGCGAGCTCAACCTGTTCCGCTCGAAGGTCCGCTCATTGGATGGCTTGGCCGCCTGCCCGCACCTTTCCGCGCTCTCCCTTGTACAACCTCGGGGTTTGCAAGATACGGCGTACCTGGGCCGGTGTGGGGGATTGGTGGAGTTGACCCTGGAGGGCGCTCGCCATATCGAAGGTCTGGCTGATCAGCTTAAGCACCTCGGGATGCTGAAGAAATTGGTCCTCACCGCATCGGCGCCCTTGCCGTCGCTTGGGTTCCTGCGCAATCTGGAGCGGCTGGACTGGTTCGATTTCTCGAATACAGATGTGCTAGATGGGGACCTGCAGCCTCTGATTGAGCATCCCTCGCTCAATTTCATTCTGTTCACTGCCAAGAAGCATTTCAGTCACACCGCAACGCAAGTGAAGAAGTCGAGGGGGGCGCGCTGAGGCACACACAGGCCATGCATGTGAAAACGCGAAGATCGCAATTTGATCGACTGCCCGCTTTTATTTGGTTTAGGGCTGTGGGATACCTGCCCGACGGAACCCCGTGCGACGTTCGTCCTCGACATGAGGGCAGGTGTTGCATAGGCCAAAACAAATTCTGCCCCATACAACTGACTTGGGCCGTGCACAGCCCCTGAACTGGGTTTGCTCTGGATCAGACTTAGCAGCCTCGCCCTCAGCAGCAGGGCGGCGATATTGATAAAATTGAGAATCAATATCATTCACAACAAGGCATTCCCCCATGAAAGCCATGGACCATGGCGCGGCTGCGCTGCTGCATCAGCGCGCCGGGCGCTCTGCATCCACCGGCCTGGACACGCTGCCCCTGCAAGCCCAGGCGCTGGTGACCGGGCTGCTGCCCGCCCGCGATGCGCAGGAGCACAGCGTTTTGTTGCGCTTGCTGGAAATCGGTTTTCTGCCTGGTGAAACCGTGCGCGTGGTGGCACGTGGCGGGGTGGGGGGCGACCCCATCGCGGTGCGCGTGGGGCAGGTCACGTTTGCGCTGCGCAGGCCAGAGGCGTCCATGGTGCAGGTGCAGCGGCTGGATGCCCCCGGACAAGCGCAGGAGGTGGCGGCATGAATGTACCCACGGCAGCGTCCATGCCCCCGTCTGGTGCCCCCTTGCGCATTGCGTTGCTGGGCAACCCCAACTGCGGCAAGACCGCGCTGTTCAACCTGCTCACCGGCGCGCGCCAGAAGGTGGCCAACTACGCGGGCGTGACGGTGGAGCGCAAGGAGGGCCTGCTGCAGACTGCTGCGGGCCGCAGCGTGCGGGTGCTCGACCTGCCCGGTGCCTACAGCCTGCACGCGCACAGCCTGGACGAGGCCATCACGCGCGACATCGTGCGCGGGCGGCGGGTGGGTGAGCCGGTGCCCGATGTGCTGGTGTGCGTGACTGATGCCACCCACTTGCGCCTGAACCTGCGCCTGGTTCTGGAGGCCCGCGCCCTGGGCCTGCCCATGGTGCTGGTGCTCAACATGATGGACGTGGCCCGGCGCCAGGGCATGGAGATCGACCGCGAGGCGCTGGCGCGCGAACTGGGCATGCCGGTGCTGGCCACCGTGGGCGTGCGCAGGGATGGCGCCCAGGAGCTGGTGCAGTGGCTGGACGGCGCGAAGCTGCAGCAGCTGGAGCGCCCGGTGATGGCACCCGATGCGGCGGCGCGGCTGGATGCGAGCGAGCTGGAGGCGCAGAACGACGTCATCCGCACGCACCAGGAGGTGCGGCGCATTCTGGAGCTGGCGGTGCGCGTGCCCATGGTCAGCCTGCGTGCCGATGACCGCATCGACGCGGTGGTGCTGCACCCGGTCTGGGGCCTGCTGATCCTGGCGGCCACGCTGTTCCTGATGTTCCAGGCGGTGTTCAGCTGGGCCGAGCTACCCAAGTCGTGGATCGAGGACGGGATGGCCTGGCTGGCGGCGCTTATCAACACCCACATGGCCGATGGCCCCTTGCGCAGCCTGCTGACGGATGGGGTGCTGGCAGGTGCGGGCGGGGTGCTGGTGTTTCTGCCGCAGATTCTGTTTCTGTTCCTGTTCATTCTGGCGCTGGAGGATTCGGGTTACCTGCCGCGTGCGGCGTTTTTGCTGGACCGCGTGATGGGCACGGTGGGCCTGTCGGGCCGCTCGTTCATCCCGCTGCTGTCGAGCTTTGCCTGTGCCGTGCCGGGGGTGATGGCCACGCGCTCCATCACCCACTGGCGCGACCGGCTGGTGACCATCATGATCGCCCCGCTCATGACCTGCTCGGCGCGCCTGCCGGTGTATGCGCTGCTGATTGCGGCCTTCATCCCCGAGCGCACGGTGGCGGGGGTGTTCAACCTGCAGGGCGTGGTGCTGTTTGCGCTGTATGTAGCGGGCATAGCCAGCGCCATGGCGGTGGCGGCGGTGGCCAAGCTGGCCCGCAGCGACACGCGGCCCACGCCGCTGATGATGGAGCTGCCCGCGTACCGCTGGCCCAGCGTGCGGGGCCTGGCGTTTGGCTTGTACGAGCGGGCGGTGATTTTCATCAAGCGGGTGGGCGGCATCATCCTGGCCGTCACCGTGCTGCTGTGGTTTTTGTCCACCTACCCCGGCGCGCCGGAAGGCGCCACGCAGGCGGCCATCACCTACAGCTATGCGGGCCAGCTGGGTCGGTGGCTGGAGGTGATCGTCGCGCCGATTGGCTTCAACTGGCAGATCGCCATCGCCCTGGTGCCCGGCATGGCGGCGCGCGAGGTGGCGGTGAGCGCGCTGGGCACGGTGTACGCACTGTCTGCCACGGGCGACGAGGTGGCCAACCAGCTGGGCGCGCTGGTGGCGGGCTCGTGGTCGCTGGCTACCGCGCTGTCGCTGATGGCTTGGTATGTGTTTGCGCCCCAGTGCATCTCCACCATCGCCGCCGTGCGGCGCGAGACCAATGGCTGGCGCTACCCGCTGCTCATGGTGGGGTACCTGTTTGCCATGGCGTACGCCGCCAGTTTTGTGACCTACCGCGTGGCGCTGGCGCTGGGCGGCGGCTGAAGGGAAAGGTGCTTATGGCCCAGCAACTCATTGTTGGTTTGATCGTCGCCGCTGCCGCGCTCCATGTGCTGTGGCGTTATCTGCCCGCGCGCTGGCGCCGGGGGCTGGGCCGGGTGCACCCGGGGCTGGCCCAGGCGCCCGGTTGTGGCGGGGGCGATGAAGGAGGGTGCAGCCGTTGCGGCAGCTGCGGGGTGCCGCCCGAGGCGGGTGCTGAAAAGCCGGTGTCCATGCCTGCACCGCGCAAGCCCGTGGCTTAGGATTTGCTATATATTTGATAGCTATTTGCGCTTAATGGATGCGCGGTAAGGCCTTTTTTCTTTAATAATTCTGCGCCTTTTCGGCCTGCTATTGGTACAGCCTGCCTTCGCCCAGCGCGTGCAGCGCCTGCTGCAGATTGGTGCGTGCCTGCGCCTCGTAGCGCTGTGCAAAGTAGCCCGTGCCGTAGATCTGCGGGCGGTCCAGAAAGCCCTGCAGCACGGCGCTGCGCCCCGCCACATAGCGCGGCCAGCGCACAAAGAAGTATTCGCGCCGCACATTGCGCTCGAACTGGCGGTACACCGCGTCGCTCTGGCCGAGGATGGCCAGGTCGATGTCCACCACCCACAGCGCATCGCCCGTGAGCGGGCCCGGGGTATGGCGGGTGTCCATCACATGCTGGTGCACGGCCTCGGCCAATTCCGTGGGTAGCCCCTGGCTCAGGAGAAACTGGCGCGCCCACTCGGCGCTGCGCGCCTCGTTGTGCCCGCTCCACGGCCAGTAGATGGCGTCGTGGTACCACAGGGCCAAGGCGACGGCATGGGGGTTGTGGAGTGCGCCGGGTTGCTGATCCAGCACCGCCTGCATGTGCCGCAGGCAGGCCCGCAGGTGCGTGGTGTCGTGGTAGGCCCGAGGCCAGCGGGCCCAGCTGCGCAGCAGGCGCCGGCCCTCGGCGCGCCAGGCGGGGGTGTCCCGGCCCAGCGCCTGGCCCAGTGCGTTCCAGTGGGCTAGCAGTTCGGCGCTGTGCGCGGGCTGGCGGCGCCAGGGCATGGGGCTGTCAGGCCAGCTTGCCCAGAAGCAGATATTCCATCAGTGCTTTTTGTACGTGCATGCGGTTCTCTGCCTCATCCCACACCACGGACTGCGGCCCGTCGATCACGTCGGCCTCGACCTCTTCGCCCCGGTGCGCGGGCAGGCAGTGCATGAAGAGGGCGTCGGGTTGGGCGGCGGCCATCATCTCGGTGTCCACGCACCAGTCGGCAAACGCTTTTTTGCGCGCTTCGTTCTCGGCCTCGTAGCCCATGCTGGTCCACACGTCGGTGGTGACCAGGTCGGCGCCTCGGCAGGCTTCCATGGGGTTGCTAAAGAATTGATAGCTGTCGGCGCTGATCCCGTGGGCGCCAGCGGCCAATTTTTCATCAATTTCATAGCCACGGGGCGTGCTCACATGCACCTTGAAGCCCAGCAGCGATGCGGCCTGCACCCAGGTGTTGGCCATGTTGTTGCCGTCGCCCACCCAGGCCACCGTCTTGCCAGCGATGGAACCCCGGTGCTCGATGTAGGTGAAGATGTCCGCCAGGATCTGGCAGGGGTGGTACTCGTTGGTCAGGCCGTTGATCACCGGCACGCGCGAGTTGGCGGCAAAACGCTCGATCTTGCTTTGCTCGTAGGTACGGATCATCACCAGGTCGGTCATGCGGCTGATGACCTTGGCGCTGTCTTCAATCGGCTCGGCGCGGCCCAGCTGGCTGTCACCCGTGGTCAGGTGCACCACGCTGCCGCCCAGCTGGTACATGCCTGCCTCAAAGCTCACGCGCGTGCGGGTGCTGGCCTTCTCGAAGATCATGGCCAGCGTGCGGTCCACCAGCGGGTGGTGCTTTTCGTAGGCCTTGAACTTCTTCTTGATGAGCGCGGCGCGCTCGAACAGGTAGGTGTATTCGTCGGCGGTGAGGTCGGTGAACTGCAGGTAATGTTTCAGCGTCGTCATGACAATCTTGCTTTGCTTCATTCAGCCAGGATGGCTTTGACCAGCGGGGTCAGCTTGGCGACGATTTCGTCGGCCTCGGCCGTGGTCAGGATCAGCGGAGGCACCAGGCGGATCACGCTGTCGGCCGTGACCGACAGCAAGAGGCCCGCTTCGGCTGCGCGGCCAATCAGGGCGCCGCAGGGCTTGTTCAGTTCGATGCCCAGCATCAGGCCCTGGCCCCGGATCTCCTTCACGCCCGGCAGGTTGCCCAGCTCGCGCGTCAGGGCGGCCCGCAGGTGGTCACCCACCTTGGCCGCATTGTGCAGCAGACCGTCTTCTTCCATGATGCGGATGGTTTCGACCCCGGCGCGCATGGCCAGCGGGTTGCCGCCAAAGGTGGTGCCATGGTTGCCGGGCTGCAGCACGCTGGCGGCCTTGGGGCCCGCCACCACCGCGCCAATCGGCACGCCCGAGCCCAGGCCCTTGGCCAGGGGCATCACGTCGGGCACGATGCCCGCCCACTGGTGGGCAAACCACTTGCCGGTGCGGCCCATGCCGCACTGCACTTCGTCGATCATCATGAGCCAGCCGCGCTCGTCGCACAGCTTGCGCAGCTGCTGCAGGTATTCGATGCGCATGGCGTTGATGCCGCCTTCGCCCTGGATGGTTTCGAAGAACACGGCGACCACGTTGGGGTTGCCTTCTGTGGCCTGCTTGATGGCTTCGATGTCGTTCATCGGCACGCGCACAAAGCCCTCGACCAGCGGGCCAAAGCCGCTGTGGATCTTGGGGTTGCCGGTGGCCGACATGGTGGCGATGGAGCGGCCATGGAAGGCCTTTTCATAGACCACGATCTCGGGTTTGGCGATGCCTTTGTCCACGCCGAACTTGCGGGCGATCTTCAGGGCCGCCTCGTTGGCCTCCAGGCCCGAGTTGCAGAAGAACACGTTCTGCATGCCCGACAGCTCCACCAGCTTGGCGGCCAGTTGCTCCTGGCCGGGCACGTGGTAGTAGTTGGAGGTGTGGATCAGCTTGGCGATCTGGTCCTGCAGCGCGGGCACGAACTTGGGGTGGTTGTGGCCCAGCGTATTCACGGCGATGCCGCCCAGGCCGTCCAGGTATTCCTTGCCGTTCACATCCCACACACGGCAGCCCTGGCCACGCTCCAGCGCGATCGGCACGCGGCCGTAGGTGTTCATCACGTGGGGCGAAGCGGCTTCGATGAAAGCGGTCATGCGGGAATCTCCAGACGGTACGGTGGCAAAAAACGAAGCACGATTCTAGGGCGCGCACTGTGATCGTCTGTTGACGATTGCGCATTACTGCAATGAAGGCTGTTACCAGGGATTTGCGCCAGATTCCCGGTGCTGGCGATGGATTAGAGGGGCAGCTCTTATATAAGAGTTAGAATACGCGCTGCGGTGCAGCATGCAGTGATCCTGTGTCTGGCGCGCTCACTACCACTCCAATCCCCGATGGTTTCCCCCTCCTCCAAAGAAGTCTTCATCCAGGGCATCACCCATGACGGGAAAACCTTTCGGCCCAGCGACTGGGCCGAGCGGCTGGCCGGGGTGATGAGCAGCTTCCGCCCCGGTGGAGCCCGGCCCGGCAGCCACCTGAGCTACTCGCCCTGGTGTATTCCCACCACGCTCAATGGCGTGAAATGTGTGGTGGTGCATCGCGACCTGCAGGGGCACGAGCCCATGGCCTGGGATTTCGTGATCAACTTCGCCCGCGACAACAACCTGCAGGTGGCCGAGGCCTGCCTGCTGCCCGACCCGCCCGCCGCCAAGGGCTGAGGCGCTCAGTTTCCCCCCCTCAGTTTCCTTTGCCTGCACCCAGCCGGGGTGCATCGCCAGCGGGGCTCGCGCGCAGCAGCTGGTCGGCCTGCAGCCGGTTCATCCAGGCTTTTTCCACAAACGGGTCCGTCACGCCGTAGTGCCCGTGTTTCACGCGCATGAGCAGGTTGGCCGAGGTCATCGCGCCGATGATGCCCTGCACCTCCTGGGCCGTCACCTCGCGGCCGATCTGCGCCGCATAGGCCTTGAGCGCCTCGCCGGTGAACACGCCCTTCACGTCGCCGCCGATGCTGCAGATGCGCGAGAACACGGCCTCGGCCAGCGGGCCCATGGCCTCCACCTTTTGCAGTTCCACATCGGCCGCTGCAGCGCCCAAAGACTGCGCGATGGTGGGCAGGTGTTCGTCGGGTAGGGCGTCCGGCGGCAGGCTGCGCAGCACGTTGAGCGCCTTCATCAGCTCCTCGGGCCGGCTGCCCATGCTGCGAAAGGCGGCCTCGGTGACTTCCGCAGAAGGCAGCATGGCGCCCAGCTGGGGGCCGACCTGCGCCAGCACGTAGTCGATGAAATCCCGCCCCAGCACCGGAAATTCGTTGGTCACCGCGCCGTTGAAGGCCTGGTTGCCCTTGAGCGTGAGTTCCTGCACGCGCGCACGGTGCGAGCCGGTGCCGATGAAGAGGAAGTGCCCCGGCGTGCCCGGGCGGGTGTTGATGGCGTCGCGCGCCGCCTTCAGCGCATGCAGCAGGTGGTCGCCATCGGCGCTGCCCAGCGCATGCTGCACCTCGTCCACGATCAGCACCACATCGGTCTGGGCCTGGTCGATCAGCTCCTGGAACGCCTGGGCCAGGCTCACGCCGTCGTCCTTGCCCACATCGGCGAGCTTGAAGCCGAACTTGAAACCCGCTGCGCCCGCTTCGAGGTTGGTGACTTCCTTGAGCCGTTTGAGGAGGCCTGAGCCAGGCAGCTGCAGCTCCTTGAGCGTCTTGCGGATGGCCTCGTGCACCAGATCGGCCGGGTTGGCCTGCGGCTGGCTCCACAGGTCCACATAGACCACGATGGCGCCCAGGGCCTCCAGGGCGGGGATCAGGTCGGTGGCCAGGAAGGTGGTCTTGCCCACGCGCCGCTGGCCCGACAGGAACAGGCCGGAGCGCAGCGAGGTGTCCAGGAACGAGGGCCTGAGCAGCTGATGGGCCATCTGCTCAGCAAGAGCGGTGCGGCGGAAGGTCATGGTTTATTGGATTTTATGGAATTCCAATAATTATGCTGATTCAATAATTTAAGGTAAAGCGTGCTGTGCGAGGCCCGGAAACGAAAAAACCGCCCGAAGGCGGTTTGTTCGTCTTTTTGCTGGCAGCGCACCCGTTACAAACGGCGAACGGCGGGGCCGTCCGGGCTGTTGGCCTGCCGGAGCAGGCGGTGAGTTTTTTAAGCGGCTGCGGGTGCCAGGGCTTTCACCTTGGCAGACAGACGGCTCTTGTCGCGAGCAGCCTTGTTCTTGTGGAAGATGCCCTTGTCGGCCACGGTGTCCACCACGGCTTGCATCTTGGCGAACAGTTCGGTCGCCTTGGTCTTGTCGCCAGCCAGAACAGCCTTCTCGACGTTCTTGACAGCGGTACGGTACTTGGAGCGCAGCGAGGTGTTCGCGGCGTTGATCTTGACGTCCTGACGGACGCGCTTACGGCCCGAAGCGAGGCGGGGGTTCTTCTTTTTTGGTTTAGCGGATGCCATGATGAATATTCCTTGGGTCTGTGGATGTTGCCAGCAAAGCCCGCGATTATAGCCCAGAGAGGGATTTTTACCACTACCTTGCCGGAAGCCGGTGCGGCGGCGCCAGGGTGCCATGGGGCCGGGCTTGGCCGGGCCACCGGGCGCGCCATCCGGCTGGGGGATCATCCAGGGCTACACTTCTTGCGGTGTCGTTATTCAAAGCCGCTTCCACCGTCTCCCTGCTGACCCTCGCCTCCCGCATCACCGGGCTGGTGCGCGAGTTGCTCATGGCCTCCGTCTTCGGGGTCAGCGCCATGACGGACGCCTTCAACGTGGCGTTCCGCATTCCCAACCTGTTCCGCCGCGTGCTGGGCGAAGGGGCTTTCAGCCAGGCTTTTGTGCCGGTGCTGGCCGCCACCCGCGCTCAGGAGGGCGACGACGGTGCCCGGGCACTGATTGACCATGTGGGCACGCTGCTGGCCTGGACGCTGGTGCTGCTGTGCATCGCCGGGGTGCTGGGCGCGCCCTGGATGGTGTGGGCCATGGCCAGCGGGCTGCAGCCCCAGGGGTTTGATGCCGCCGTCACCATGACGCGCTGGATGTTCCCCTACATCGGCTTCATGTCGCTGGTCGCGCTGGCCGGGGGCATTCTCAACACCTGGAAGAAGTTTGCGGTGCCCGCCGCGTCGCCGGTGCTGCTCAACATCGCGCTCATTCTGTCCATCACGCTGGGCGCGCCCTTGTTTGCGCGCCACGGCATCGAGCCCATCTATGCCCAGGCGGCCGGGGTGATGCTAGGCGGCCTGCTGCAACTGGGCATCCAGGTGCCCGCGCTGCTGCGCCTGGGGCTGCTGCCGCGCATCGGTGTGCGCTGGGCGGCCATCCGCACCGCCTGGGCCGACCCCACCACCCGCAAGGTGGCGCGCCTGATGCTGCCCGCGTTGCTGGGCGTGAGCGTGGCGCAGATCTCGCTGCTCATCAACACGCAGATTGCCTCGCACCTGGCCACGGGCAGCGTGAGCTGGATCACCTATGCCGACCGCCTGATGGAGCTGCCCACCGCCTTGCTGGGCGTGGCGCTGGGCGTGGTGCTGATGCCGCAGCTGGCCAGCGCCCGCGCCAAGCAGGACGATGAACGCTACTCGGCCATGCTCGACTGGGGGCTGCGCCTGGTCGTGCTGCTGTCGGTGCCTTGCATGGTGGCCTTGCTGGTGTTCTCCGAGCCGCTGGTGGCGGTGCTGTACCACTACGGCGCGTTCGGCGACGAAGACGTGCGCAAGACCACGCTGGCGCTCACGGGCTATGGTGCGGGCTTGGTGGGCATCGTGGCCATCAAGGTGCTGGCGCCGGGTTTTTATGCCAAGCACGACATGCGCACGCCCATGCTGATTGCCGTGGCGGTGCTGGTGCTCACGCAGCTGATGAACCTTGTGCTCGTGCCCTACCTGCAGCATGCGGCCTTGACGCTGACCATCGGCATCGGAGCGCTCATCAACGCCACCTGGCTGCTGGTGGGCCTGCTGCGGCGCGGCAGCTACAAGCCCCTGCCGGGCTGGGGCAGGTTTGCCCTGCAGGTGATTGCCGCAAGCGCCTTGCTGGCCGTGCTGCTGGTATGGGGGGCGCAGTATTTCGACTGGGTGGAGATGCGCGGCAAATCCTGGCAGCGCATCGGCCTGCTGGCCGCGCTGATGGTGGCGGCTGCCGTGCTGTACTTTGGTGCGCTGTGGGCGGCGGGCCTCAAGCTGCGCCAGATGCTGCGACGCTGAAACACCATGGCATGTCCCTCCGAAGGCCACAAATGCCCTGTCAAGACGGGTTTTCTGTCGATTGACGCTGACCGGCGTGACGCTTAAAAATTCACCATGTCCCTGAGCTATTCCGTACCCACCTCGCTGGAGTACTTTGCATCGCTGGTGCACAGCGATGAGCACTTTCCGCTGCTGGAGGCCGCCGCCAGCCTGGCCCAGGACGAATACCCAGAATTCGACGTGCAGCAACTGCTGGGCGACATGGACCAGCTGCTTGCGCGCATCCAGCGCCGCCTGCCGGCCGATGCCCCTGCGCTGCAGCGTCTGCGCACGCTCAACCAATTCTTTTTTGCCGACCTGGGCTTTGGCGGCAACATCAACAACTACTACGACCCCGAAAACAGCTACCTCAACGCGGTGCTGCGCACGCGCCGGGGCATTCCCATCAGCCTGGCCGTGCTCTGGATGGAGCTGGCCCAGGGCCTGGGGCTGCATGCGCGGGGCATCGCGTTCCCCGGGCACTTCATGGTCAAGGTGCTGCTGCCCAAGGGGCAGGTGGTGATGGACCCGATCTCGGGCCAGTCATTGAGCCGCGAGGAACTGGCCGAGCGGCTGGAGCCCTACAAGCGTCGCAATGGACTGGTGGACGACTACGACGTGCCGCTGGGCCTGTACCTGCAGGCCGCCACGCCGCGCGACATCATTGCGCGCATGCTGCGCAACCTGAAGGAAGTGCACCGCACCCAGCAGGACTGGCAGCGCCTGATTGCCGTGCTGGACCGGCTCATCGTGCTGCTGCCCGAGGCCTGGGGCGAGCGGCGCGACCGGGGGCTGGCCCATGCCGAGAGGGGCAACACGGCCGACGCGGTGACCGACCTGGAGGCCTACCTGACCCACGCGGAAGACGGGCTCGACATCGACCTGATCGCCGACCGGCTGAGCGCGCTGCGCAACGCCAGCGGTTGATCTTCAAAATCTTCAGAACGGCGCGCTGCCCTCCGGCAGCGCCGCCTGCAATTGCGCCACCTGCCTGCGCAGCTCGGCATTCTCTGCGGTGAGTTCGGCTACGCGGCTGCGCAGGGTGCGCAGTTCGTCGGCGCCGCCCTTCGCACCCTCGGCACCTGCTGCGGCTTCCGCTGCCGGTTTTTCTTCCGACGGCGCTTCGTCGCGCGGCTTGCGCTTGCTCAATTCGCGCACGCGTTTGGCGGCCTGTTTGAGTTCGTCCTTGCCCGCCACGACGGCTGCCACCTGCTCCTCGGCAGGCAGGGTGGCAACAGCCGCAGCGGCGTTGATGGAGATAGTGCCGGACTTCACGGCGGCCACCAGCTCGGGCGCGGCCTGCTTCTGGATCTTCTCGATCATCACCACCTGGCTGCTGCTCAGGCGCGCTGCCTTGGCAATGGCCTCGCGGCTGCTCAGGGGATCGGGCGCGGGCAGGGCGGCAACGGCCTCGGGGGCGGCCGCTGGCAATTCGGTCATGGCGGCGGCCGTTGCTTCTGCGGGCTCGGCGGCGGTGCTGGCCCGCGCCTTGCGGTCCGCAATGATCTCGCGCTTGCGCAGTGCCAGCACGCCGCGCTGGAAGTCCGACACGCTGCGGCGACCCAGGTGCTGGTCGATCATCCACAGGTGCACGTCTTCCATCGACTTGAAGCGCGGGTTCTGCACGGTCTGGAACGGCAGACCATGTTTCTGGCAGATGCCGTAGCGGTTGTGGCCGTCCACCAGTACATCGCCCCACAGCACCAGCGCGTCGCGGCAGCCCTCGGTCAGGATGCTGCGCTCCAGCGCATCGTGTTCGTCGGGGGTCAGGGGTTCGATGTAGGCTTTGAGTTCTTCGTTGACGACGATGTTCATGGTGGCAGACGGGTCCGGGGGATCTGGGCAAGGGGCGGCATTGTAGTGGGCCTGCCACCGGGCCTACCGATCGCGTGTGTCCCGCAGCGCCAGCCAGCCCGCCACCGCCGTGAACGCCACCACCACAGCCACGATGATCCAGAAGCCCTGGGGGTCGTCCGACAGCGGCACGCCCCCCACGTTCATCCCAAATAGGCCCGCCAGGATGTTGATGGGCAGGGCCAGCACGGTGACCACCGTCAGTACGAACAGGCTGCGGCTGTTGGCCTCTTGCACGCTGGCGGCGATCTCTTCCTGCAGCAGCTTGATGCGCTCTTGCAGTCCCTGCATGTCGCGCAGCACCACCGAGAACTCTTCGGTGGAGTCGCGCAGCTCCTGCGCGTCGTCGGCGCCCATCCACGCGGGCGGGTGCTGCAGCAGGCGGAACAGCGCTGCGGGCTCGGGCGCCAGCAGCCGCTGCAGCCGCACCAGCAGGCGCCGCAGCACGCCCAGCCGCGCGCGTTTGTGGTCCAGGCGGCCCGCCAGCAGCGCGTCTTCCACGTCGTCGATGCGCTGGGTCACGCCGCGCACGATGTCCACCAGGCCCGAGGCCTGCGTGCGCATCAGTTCGGCCAGCAGGGCCACGCTGGAGCAGGGCGCGTTGCCGCTGCGCACCGCCGTGCGCAATGCGTCCACCGAGCGCAGCGGGCGGGTGCGTCCCGTCACCATCAGGTGCGGTGCCACGCTGGTCCACAGGGTGGCGATGTCCGAGGGCTCGAACGCAAAGTCAAAGTGCGCGTCGTTGAGCACGGCAATCAGCGTGTCGTCGTCCCGCTCAATGCGGGTGGAGACGGAGCGGTCCTTGAGCGCATCAAAAAACGCCTCGGGCAGGTCGGCGTGCCGCTCCATCCAGCGCATGGCCTGGGCGTGGCTCAGGTTGAAGTGCAGCCACAGGAACTGGCCCTGGTCTTTCCCCTCCAGCGCAGCGCCTCCGACCTGCAGGCCCGCCAGCCACTGCGCCGCCTGGGCCGAGTCGATCTCTCGCGGTGCAGCGTCGGCGCCCAGCAGGTAGCCGCAGATCAGCCCGGCGGCGTCACCCCCGTAGTTCAGGCTGGCGCTGGCGGGCAGGGTGGTGGCGGGATGGGGAGGGAGATCAACAGGCGGCACGGGCTTGCATCGTGGCCTGCGGGCATGACAACGCTATGACAAATCGCGCCGCTGTCACGAAATTTTCACGGCACTGTCACCGCAGCGCGCCACCATGGCGCATCTTTTTGCCCTGCCGGATGGCTCCCCATGTTCTACAACAACGCCCTTGACTCCCAGGAGCTGATGCAGCGCATCGCCAATGACCTGATCGACAGCTACGACGAGGAGCTGGAGCTGGAGATCGAAGACCGCGAGGTGGACGACATTGGCGCCCCCACCGCCGCCGACAAGCTCGCACGCCAGCAGTATTTCAAGGAGCTGTTCCGCCTGCAGGGCGAACTTGTCAAGTTGCAGGACTGGGTGCAGCACAGCCGCGAGAAGGTGGTGATCCTGTTTGAAGGGCGCGACGCAGCGGGCAAGGGCGGCGTGATCAAGCGCATCACCCAGCGCCTGAACCCGCGTGTGGCCCGCGTGGCGGCCTTGCCCGCGCCCAACGACCGCGAGCGCACGCAGTGGTACTTCCAGCGCTATGTGGCACACCTGCCTGCGGCGGGCGAGATCGTGCTGTTTGACCGCAGCTGGTACAACCGCGCGGGCGTCGAGCGGGTGATGGGTTTTTGCAGCGACGACGAGTACGAGGAGTTCTTCCGCACCGTGCCCGAGTTTGAAAAGATGCTGGTGCGCTCGGGCATCCGGCTCGTCAAATACTGGTTCTCCATCACTGACGAAGAGCAGCATCTGCGCTTCCTCGGCCGCATCCACGACCCCCTCAAGCAGTGGAAGCTCAGCCCCATGGACCTGGAAAGCCGCGTGCGCTGGGAGGCCTACACCAAGGCCAAGGAGACCATGCTGGAGCGCACCCACATCCCTGAGGCGCCCTGGTGGGTGGTGCAGGCGGTGGACAAGAAAAAGGCGCGCCTGAACTGCATTGCCCACCTGCTGGCCCAAATGCCCTACCAGGAGGTGCCACACCCCGCCGTGGTGCTGCCTGACCGCGTGCGCAACCCCGAGTACCTGCGCCAGCCCGTGCCAGCGTCCATGTATGTGCCGGAAGTCTATTGATCGCCATGGATCATTTGCTATAAAAAATATAGCTACAAAGGCATATCCATTGAGCGCAGAAGCCTAAAAAAGCTTCAAAAATCCTGCTCGAAAACCTGGAAAGCCGTGCACGGGCTCTGAGGAAGGCCGTGCCAGGTCAGTGCGGTCGGCCGGTGTCGCCTTGCGACGGCGTGCCCCCGCGCCCGAACTGGTGCCAGGCGCGGCGCAGCTGGGTGTCGGAGCTGAAGCCCGCCATCAGCGCGGCCTGTGTCACGTTCTGGCCCGAGCGCAGTGCGGCCTCGGCCGTCGCCAGGCGGATGCGGCGCAGGTACTGCAGCGGGGCGATGCCCGCATGCTCCAGAAACAGCCGGGTGAGGTGGCGTGGCGAGGTGTGGGCCACCTCCGCCATCTGCGGCACGCTCCAGTCGGCCTGCGGTTGTTGCCCCACGGCGTCCTGCACGCGGTGCAGGGCGGGGTGCAGGTGGTTGCGGTGGTGCAGGAAGGGCGAGAACTCCGGATCGTTCGGCCCCCGGCGCAGGGCCACCACCATGGCCTGTGCCACCTGGGCCGCCAGTGCAGGGCCGCAGGTGTCCGAGATGCGGTGCAGCAGCAGGTCGATGCCCGTGGTCACGCCCGCGCTGCTGTAGACGGCGCCGTCGGCCACAAACACGCGGTTGGCGACCACATCGCAGCGTGGGTCCACGGCGGCCAATTCATCCAGGTGCAGGTGGTGCGTGGTGGCGCGGCGGCCCGTGAGCAGGCCGGCGTGGGCGGCCAGCACCGAACCGGCGCACACGGTGACCAGCTCCAGCTGCCCCGCCACCGGCCGCAGCCCGCGCAGCCAGTGCAGCAGCGCACGCGCCTCGTCGCCCGCTACGTCGATGTGTTTGCCCGCCAGCCCCACCAGCACCACCCAGGCGTGCGTGGGCAGGGTGGCGGGCAGGGGCTCCAGCCCCGTCAGCACCGCGCCCACCGAGGTCACGGACTGCGGCGTAGGGCTCACGAAATGCTGCACAAACCGCTCGGGCTGGCCCCGGCCCACCAGCGCCTGGTTGGCGATGCGCAGCGCCTCGGCCGGGCCGGCCCAGTCGAGCACCAGGCTGCCCGGCAGCAGGGCGAAGTACACGTGGATGGGGGAAGAAGGTGGTGTATCCTGCATCGAAGGTTCTTGCAAACGGGGCGGTCTCAGAGCCTGTTCAAAGGCGTTTCATGGCGCCGTGTTCCACGGGGTGTCCATCTGGCGGGCGGTGCGCTGCGAGAGTGCTGCGCCTGCCAGCCGGGTGACCAGGTGCAGGCTCATGTCGATGCCCGCGCTGATGCCGGCCGACGTGACCAGTGCACCCCGGTCCACCCAGCGCACATTCTCCTGTACCTCCAGCGCCGGGAACTGCGCGCGCAGGTCGGCAATGTCCTCCCAGTGTGTGGTGGCAGGGCCTTCGGTCAGGACCCCGGCGGCTGCCAGGATGAAAGCGCCCGTGCAGACCGATGCCGTGATCTGCGCGCGGCCCGCTGCCTGGGCCACCCAGGCGCGGGTGGCGGGGCAGGCGGCAGCGGCATCGACCACGCCGCCGGGCACGATGAGCACATCGGGCGCGGTGGCGCTCGCAAAGTCTGCATCGGGCAGCACGCGCAGGCCCGCCCGGGCGCGCACCGGGGACAGGCTGCGGGCCACGCACTGCACGGCAAACGGCGCGGGGGCGCCGGGGTGCTG
This sequence comes from Acidovorax sp. GW101-11A03, assembly GCF_059424825.1. NCBI lineage: Bacteria > Pseudomonadati > Pseudomonadota > Betaproteobacteria > Burkholderiales > Comamonadaceae > Acidovorax > Acidovorax sp. GW101-11A03. The sequence goes on from NZ_JBWKZU010000003.1 coordinate 40,570, forward strand.
GCGCTGGTGCATGCGGCTGGCGGTGGTGAAGACCTCGTAGGGCCCGCCCAGGTCCAGGGCCTCCACGTCGTCGAACACCAGGATGGCGACCTGCAAGGGCTGCTTGCTCACTGGCGTACCTCCGGCTTCGCCTGCGGTGCGAGCTGGCTTGGGGTGGCCCGGCGCGGCGCTCATGCGGCCGCCCGGTCCAGCGCCTGCTGCACGGTGCACAGCGTGGCAAAGCGGCCCTGCAGCACGGTGGCGGTGCGGGTCTTGATGTCGGCCGCCGCCAGCACCTGGCCATCCGGCTGCACCATGTCCCAGGTCAGGGTGGCATCGGTCACGTAGTCCACGGCCCAGCCCAGGTCGGACGCGTGGCGCGTGGTGGTCTCGCAGCACTGTTCGGTGCGGATGCCGCTGATGATGAGGCGCTGGATGCCATGGCGTGTGAGCCACACGTCCAGGCCCGTGCCCACCAGCGCGCTGTGGCGCGACTTGGTGAAGGTGGCGGCCGCGTCGAAACTGGCCAGGCCCTCCAGGGCGCGCACCTGGCCGGATGCCTGCGAGAACGGGTTCTCGGCCACCTCAGGGCCCTCGCTGTGGAACACCCGCACCACCGGGATGCCCTGGGCGACACTGCCCGCGATCAGGGCGTTCTGGGCCTGCAGGTAGGCGGGCAGGTCCTGCTCCGTGAAGAACGGGCGGTGGCGGAAGGATTCCTGGACATCAATCACAATCAGACAGGTTTTCATGCGGAAATCTCTGGAGAGGGGTGTTTGGAAGCCCCTATCCTCGCGCCGAAGGCCCTTGTTGTCCGATGCTTGTGGGACAGACTTCGATCAATTTAGGCCATACTCTGGCTGGTCCTTTTCTGACCGCAGTTCACCGAGGCGCCCCGTCCTTCCGCGGTCCTTTCGTTTCGCAGTCCCGTCAGCGCAGCTGGCGCGGCGCCTTTGCCATCGGCAGGGCCGCCGGGGCGCTGTCGTGCCCGGCCCCGTGCCCACCCTCTTGTCCCCCCTCGTGCAGCCGGAAGGCGGCCACCACCTGGTTCAGCTCGTGCGCCTGCTGCTGCAGCGCGGCGGCTGCGGCGGTGGCCTGCTCCACCAGGGCAGCGTTTTGCTGGGTGCCCTGGTCCATCTGGGCAACGGCTTCGTTGATCTGCTCGATGCCGTCGGTCTGCTCGCGGCTGGCCTGGCTGATCTCCTCGATCACGGCCGACACGCGCTGCACGCTGGTCACCACCTCCTGCATGGTGCTGCCCGCCTGTTGGGCCAGTTCTGCGCCCGCCTTCACCTGCTCGGCGGAGTTGCCGATCAGCGCCTTGATCTCCTTGGCGGCGGCGGATGAGCGCTGGGCCAGGCTGCGCACCTCGCTGGCCACCACGGCAAAGCCCCGGCCCTGTTCGCCTGCGCGCGCGGCCTCCACAGCCGCGTTCAGCGCGAGGATGTTGGTTTGGAACGCAATGCCTTCGATCACCCCGGTGATGTCGGACACCTTGCGCGAGGACGCATCGATGGAGCCCATGGTCTGCACCACCTGCTCGACCACCGCGCCGCCCTTGCGCGCCACCTCGGAGGCCGACTGCGCCAGGGCACTGGCCTGGCGGGCGTTGTCGGCGTTCTGCTTCACGTTGGAGGTCATCTCCTCCATCGAGGCAGCGGTCTGCTCCAGCGCGCTCGCCTGGGATTCGGTGCGTGCCGACAGGTCGTGGTTGCCCGCTGCAATCTGCTGCGAAGCGCTGGCGATGTGTTCGGTGCCGTTGCGCACCTTCTGCACGATGCGGTGCAGGTTGTCCTGCATGGCCTGCATGTCCCGCATCAGGCTGGAGTGGTCGCCCGCGCGTGTGGCCACGGCCACCGACAGGTTGCCTTCGGAGATGCTGCGGGCAATGCTGCGCGCGTAGTCGGGCTCGCCACCCAGCTGCCGGATCAGGTTGCGTGCGATCAGGGTGCCGATGACCAGCAGGGCCGCGCCCAGCAGCAGCGCCAGCAGGCCAAAGCGGGTGGCGCGCCGCCAGATGGCGGTGTCCACGGTGTCGATGTACACCCCCGAGCCGATGACCCAGCCCCAGGGGGCGAAACCCTTCACGTACGAGGTTTTTTCGACCGGCGTGTCGCTGCCCGCCTTGGGCCAGAGGTAGGGCACATACCCCGCGCCGCTGGCCTGCACGGTGCGCACAAACTCCACAAACAGCTGCTTGCCGTTCGGGTCCTTGTTGGCGGTGAGGTCCTGCCCATTGAGTTCGGGGCGGATGGGGTGCATCACCATGCGCGGATGCATGTCGTTGATCCACACATATTCGTTGCCGCTGTAGCGCACAGCCTGGATGGCCGCCGCCGCGCGCTTGCGCGCCTCGTCCTCGGGCATGCCGCCCTTGGTGCTGAGGTCATGGAAATGGGCGGCAATGCCATGCGCCGACTCCACCACCTGGCGTACGCCGGTCTGGCGCTCTTCCAGGATCAGCTGGCGTTCGGACACCAGGAACCAAGTGGTCAACACGATGATGCCGAGAACAGCGCTCAGCACCAACAGGGCCAGCTTGCGTGCGGTGGTCATGGAGCCTCCTGATACGGAATGGAGGGCGCGTGCTGCAGCGGCGGTTCCTCTGCGGCATGGTCATCCTGCTGGCAGGGTACTGCTGCGTTTTCGTCGGTGGCAGGGCAATTACCCGCATGGGCGGCAACCGGGGGGCTGCGGCAGCAGGGGATGGTCGGCCCGTGCAGACCTGCGGAGCGTGGCGGGGTGCTACACCAGCCGTGTCGCCACCAGTTCCTTCTTGAGGTAAGCGTAGAACAGCGGCGCGGCCACCAGCCCGGCAGGGCCGAACACGGCCTCGGCCACGAACATCACGGAGAGCAACTCCCACACACCCATCTGCGTGCGGCGGCCCACCACCTTGGCGTTGATCACGTATTCGGCCTTGTGGATCAGGATCAGAAAGCCCAGGCAGGCCGCAGCCGCCAGCGGCGACACCGACAGCCCCACGATGGTGAGCACCACGTTGCACACCAGGTTGCCCACGATGGGCACCAGCCCGGCGACAAAGGTGAAGGTGATGAGCACGGGGGTGTAGGGCAGCTCCATGCCCCACAGCGGCAGCACAAACAGCAGGAACAGGGCCGTGAGCAGGGTGTTGAACGCCGCGATCCAGAACTGTGCTGCCACGATCTGGCGGAAAGCCTCGCCGAACAGGGTGATGCGCAGCCGCAACTGGTCGGCCAGCGGGCCCAGGGCGCTGCCCAGGGGGCGCACGGCGGCCAGGGAGCCGATCAGCAGCCCCACATAGGCAAACAGCACCCCGGCCAGCCAGGCGCGCCCGGCCATGGCCAGCGCGCCCGCCTTGGCGCCCAGGTAGTTGGCAATCACGCGCTGCAACTCGACGGCTCCATCGGGCAGGTGGCTGGCCATATCGGGCGGCAGTTTCAGCCGCAACTCCAGCACCGTGCGGGCCATGTAGTTGAGCAGTTCCTGGTACTGGTGCGGCGCGGCCACCAAGTAGCCGCGCGAATGCGTCAGCCCCACGCCCAGCAGCACCAGGGGCAGCAGCATCACCAGCGCGGCGGCGGCGATTTGGGCCAGGTGCAGGGTGCGGGGTGTTGCCGATGGCTGGCGCAATGCGCGCGCGGCCAGGGCGCCAAACCACCGTGTGAGCGCCCGGGTGAGCAGAAAGCCCAGGCACACGCACAGCAGGCCGGGCAGCAGGCCGCGCCACATCACCAGCAGCAGCACACCGGCCATCAGCAGGTAACTGGCGATCACGACGCCGCGGGTGGCGGGGCGTGCGGGCATGGCCGCGTCAAAGTCCGTAGCAGGGGGTACACCGTCCACGGGAACGGGCGGTGTGGGAGTTGCCGCAGGCGGCAAGGCAGGGAGGGTGGGACGCGATGCCATGCGCAGTCACCTCAGGAACGGTCTGGTGGGGCGAACACAATCCAAAGCGCAAGCGGCGCGCACAAGCCAGCGCGCGGCTGGCTGTGGCGGGATGGGGGCGAGGGCCTTCAGGCGACCACCACGGCGGCGCCATCGCCGCGTGCGGCAATCGCACCAATGGTGTAGACCTGCTCACCCGCCGCACGCAGCGTGGCAGCCGTGGCCTCAGCGTGGGCCGCATCCACCACCACCACCATGCCGATGCCGTTGTTGAAGGTGCGGTTCATCTCGATGTCGTCGATGCCGGCGGTCTTCTGCAGCCAGGCGAACAGCTCGGTCTGGGGCCAGCTGCCCTTTTTAAGGTGTGCGGCAGTGCCTTCGGGCAGCACGCGGGGGATGTTTTCGAGCAGGCCCCCGCCGGTGATGTGGGCCAGCGCCTTGATGGGGTGCTGGGCCAGCGCAGCCAGCACGTTCTTCACGTACAGGCGGGTGGGTTCCATGATGGCCTGCTTGAAGGGCTTGCCGTCCAGTGTGGCGGGGGCGCTGTCGCCTGCACGGTCGATGCACTTGCGCACCAGGCTGAAACCGTTGGAATGCACACCGGCCGAGGCCAGGCCCAGTACCACGTCGCCAGGCTTCACATCCCGGCCGGTCAGGATCTTGGACTTTTCGACTGCACCCACGGCAAAACCGGCCAGGTCGTATTCACCGGCAGGGTACATGCCGGGCATTTCAGCGGTTTCGCCGCCGATGAGTGCACAACCAGAGAGTTCGCAGCCCTTGGCGATGCCGCCAACCACGGCAGCGGCGGTGTCCACGTCGAGCTTGCCGCAGGCAAAGTAGTCGAGGAAGAACAGGGGCTCGGCGCCCTGCACCAGCACGTCGTTGACGCTCATGGCCACCAGGTCGATGCCCACGGTGTCGTGCATATTCCATTCGAACGCCAGCTTGAGCTTGGTGCCCACGCCGTCGGTGCCCGAGACCAGCACCGGCTCCTTGTAGCGCTTGGGCACCTCGAACAGCGCGCCAAAGCCGCCGATGCCTGCCAGCACGCCTTCGCGCATGGTCTTCTTGGCCAGCGGCTTGATGCGCTCGACCAGCGCGTCGCCCGCGTCGATGTCAACGCCGGCGTCTTTGTAGGAGATGGGGGTGGAGGAGGCAGAGGAACTCATGGGAGGTGCTTTGGTGCTGGTAGGCCCGCCGAGCGGGCTGGAATCCGGGGATTTTAAGGGGGCTGGGCCGACCGCCCCGCTCAGCCCTGTGTGAGCGGGGGCTTTGGCGGTGTGGCTTCGGTGCGCGCGTGCCACAGCACACCCACCAGCGCCAAGGTGCTGAACACGCCTCCAGCCAGGAAAGTGGCGCTGGCGCCCCACTGGTCCCACAGCAGGCCAGCCAGGGCGCTGGCGACCAGCAGCGCCACGCCGCTGGCCAGGTTGAACATGCCAAAGGCCGTGCCGCGCAGGTCGGCGGGCGCGCTGACCGCCACCATGGTGGCCAGCAGCCCCTGGGTCATGGCCATGTGCAGGCCCCACAGCGCAATGCCCAGCCAGGCCGCAATGCCGTGGCCGCGCCAGGCCAGCAGCGCGTCGGCCGCGATCAGTACCACCAGGCCCCAGGCCAGCAGGGTGGTGTGGCTCATCCGGTCGGAGAGCTTGCCCAGGGGGTAGGCGCCCAGGGAGAACACCAGGCTCATGAGCACCAGGGCCAGTGGCGTGAGGGCCAGTGGCAGCCCCCCTTGCTGCAGGCGCAGCACCAGAAACGCCTCGCTGAACCGCGCCAGCGTGAAGACTGCGCCCAGGGTCACCACCCACCAGTAGTTTTTCCCCAGGCGGCGCAGGTTTTCGCTGCGGATGGGGTTGGTGCGCGGCTGGCCGCTGGGGCGCTCGGGCTCTTTCACGCCGCACACCAGCACCACGATGCACAGTGCGGCCGGGATCACGGCCACCCAGAACACCGCGCGGAAATCGTTGGCCCACAGCAACATCAGCCCCATGGCCAGCAGGGGGCCCAGGAAGGCGCCCACGGTGTCCAGCGATTGCCGCAGGCCGAAGGCAGCCCCCCGCTGGTCGGGCGGTGCCAGGTCGGCCACCAGCGCATCGCGTGGCGCCGCCCGGATGCCCTTGCCCACCCGGTCGAGCAACCGGGCCGTGATCACCCAGCCCGCCGTGGACGCCAGGGCAAACAGCGGCTTGGACAGGGCGCCCAGCCCATAGCCCAGAACGGCCAGCGGCTTGCGCTTGCCCCACCAGTCGCTCAGCGCCCCCGAAAACACCTTGAGAACCATGGCCGTGCCCTCGGCCGCGCCTTCGATCAGGCCCACCGTGAGCATGCTCACGCCCAGGGCCGTGACCATGAAGACAGGGAGCAGGCTATGGATCATCTCGGAGGAAATGTCCATGAGCAGGCTGACAAACCCCAGGGCCCAGATGCCAGCGGGCAGGCGTTTGGAGGGCGAGGCGGGTGGTGCCATGGTGCGGGTTCTTGACAGCGGGGTGCGGCAGCGGCGGCAGGGGGGCTGCGCCAGACTAAAATCGGGTCCATTGTCGCCCAGCCCCCTGCCCAGGGAGCCGGTCGCGCCCCGCGCCGTGAGCCACTTTGCCGCTGCACCCCGCCGCAGCCACCCATGGCCGGGCGCCTTCTTCCCATTCTCCTGTGATGCTGCTGCTGAAACTCTCCTCGCCTGCCGCTCCCGCACCGACCGCCACGGGCCTGCCCTTGCCGCCGGGGGGCCGTGCATGATGATGAAGCAACTGGCGCTGGACATCGGCCTGGCCACGGGGCCTACCCTTGCCCGTTTTTTTGCAGGCCCCAACGAGGCAGCGTTGCAGCACCTGCGTTTGGCCGCTGGCGACGGCAGCAGCCAGGCCACCCGCTCGCCCGTGCCCACCTACCTGTGGGGCGAGCCCGGCAGCGGCAAAACCCACTTGCTCAAGGCCGTGCGCCAGGCCCTGCGCGAGCAGGGTGCCAGTGTGGGCTGGCTGGACCCCTCTGTGGCCGAACCGCCGGATTTCAACGAAGACTGGGCTGCCATCGTCATGGACGATGTGCATCTGTACGACACCGCCCAGCAGGCCACGGCCTTCAACTGGTTCGTCAACGCCATCAGCCCCGCCAGCGGCAGCCAGCGCTGGGTGCTGGCTGCGGGCGACCTGCCCCCCGCCGACCTGCCGCTGCGCGACGACCTGCGCAGCCGCCTGGGCTGGGGCCATGTGTTCCAGCTGCAGCTGCTGGGCGAGGCCGAGCGCCGCTCGGTGCTGCGCCAGGAGGCTGACGCGCGCGGCGTGTTCCTGGGCGACGAGGTGATGGACTACATGCTCAACCGCTTCTCGCGCGACCTGGGCAGCCTGATGCAGCTGCTGGACCAGCTCGATGCGTTTGCCTTGCGCACCCAGCGCGCCATCACGATCCCGCTGCTGAAAACCATGCTGGAGTCGGAGTGAAGCGGTGTTTTTCTTTTGTCTCTTTGTAAATCTCAATGACCTCTGAACCACGCCGCCTGCGGCTTGCGCTGTTCGACCTGGACCACACGCTGCTGCCACTCGACTCCGACTACGAGTGGGGCGAGTTCACCATCCGCATCGGCTGGAACGACCCCGTGGAATTCGCGCGCCGCAACGACGAGTTCTACGCCCACTACCAGGCCGGCACGCTCAACGTGCACGACTACGTGCGTTTTGCCACCGAGGCCGTGCGCCTGCGCGGGCCCGAGGCGGCAGCGGCTGCGCACCAGCAGTTCATGCGCGAGGTCATCACCCCCGCCATACAGCCCCAGGCACTCGACCTCATCCGCCAGCACCAGGCGGCGGGCGACGAGGTGCTGATCGTCACTGCCACCAACGAGTTCGTGACCGGCCCCATCGCCCGGGCGCTGGGCGTGCCGCAGCTGCTGGCCGTGCAGCTGGTGCGTGACGCGAGTGGCTGGTACACCGGCGAGATCGAAGGCGTGCCCACCATGCGCGAGGGCAAGGTCACGCGCATGGAGCAATGGCTGGCCGCGCGCCAGCTCACCTGGGCCGATGTGGACAGCACGTTCTACAGCGACTCCATGAACGACGTGCCCCTGCTCGAAAAGGTGAACCGCCCGGTGGCCACCAACCCCGACCCGCGCCTGCGCGCCCTGGCCCAGCAGCGCGGCTGGCGCATACTGGACCTGTTTGCCGAGCCTGCCAGCCAGACGGCCGCTTGACCCCTGCGCTCGCAGCCCCCTGATATTTCTCTACCCATGATCAAGAAGTTCATCGACAAACTGCTGGGCAAATCGACGCCCGGCACCTCGGGCGGCAAGCCCCATTTCGGCAAGCGCGAAGAGGTGCCCGCCTCGGTGCACGGCATCAACCCCGAGCTGGTGGACCGCCGCGCCGCCGAGGTGGTGGCCACCCTCAAGCAGGCAGGTTTTGAGGCTTACATCGTGGGTGGCGCGGTGCGCGACCTGCTGCTGGGCCTGCGCCCCAAGGACTTTGACGTGGCCACCAACGCCACGCCCGAGCAGGTCAAGGGCCTGTTCCGCCGCGCCTTCATCATCGGCAAGCGCTTTCGCATCGTGCACGTGGTGCACGGCCGGGGCCGCGAACATGAGGTGATCGAGGTCTCCACCTTCCGCGCCTACCTTGACAACAGCGCCGCAGGCCAGGTCAGCGGCAACGAAAAGACCTCCAAGGCACAACTGGCGGGCATGCAGCACGCCGTGGACGCCAGCGGCCGCGTGCTGCGCGACAACGTCTGGGGCCCGCAGGACGAAGACGCCACGCGCCGCGACTTCACCGTGAACGCCATGTACTACGACCCGGTCAGCCAGATCGTGGTGGACTACCACAAGGGCATCCAGGACGCGAAGAAGAAGACGCTGCGCATGATTGGCGACCCCGCCACGCGCTACCGCGAAGACCCGGTGCGCATCATCCGCGCCGTGCGTTTTGCGGCCAAGCTCAGCCCGCTGGGCTTCACCATCGACGCCAAGTCGGCCGCACCCCTGGTGCAGTCGCAGGCCCTGCTGGCCGAGGTGCCCCAGAGCCGCATGTTTGACGAAATGCTCAAGCTGCTGCAGACCGGCCACGCGATTGCCACCATCGAGCAGCTCAAGAAGCTGGGCATGGCCAAGGGCATCTACCCGCTGCTCGACGTGGCCGTGGAGCGTGCCGACACCCCGTTTGTGAAAGCCGCCCTGGTGGACACCGACCGCCGCGTGAACGAAGGCAAGCCCGTGGCCCCCAGCTTCCTGCTGGCCTGCGTGCTGTGGGAAGACGTGCGCAATGGCTGGCAAGAGCGCCTGAACCAGCGCCAGCACCCGCTGCCCGCGCTGCAGGAGGCCATCGACGAAGTGTTCGACAAGCGCATTGGCGACGTATCGGGCCGGGGCAAGCTGGCCGCCGACATGCGCGAGATCTGGGTCATGCAGCCGCGCTTTGAAAAGCGCGTGGGCAACACGCCGTTCGGCATGGTCATGCAACCGCGCTTCCGTGCCGGGTTCGACTTCATGCGCCTGCGCGCCGATGTGGGCGAGGTCGAGGAAGCGCTGGCCGAGTGGTGGCAGGACTTCCAGGCGGCCGACGACGAGCGCCGTGACGACCTGATGGACCAGGCGCGCGAAGAGCAGAAGGCGCGCCAGAAAGCGCAGCAGCCAGTGGTCAAGCGCGTGCCGCGCAATGCACCGGCGGCAGCCCCGCGCGCTGCGGCTCCGGCGGAGGGCGCGGATTACCCGGAAGAGGGCATGGAGTTCGCCACCGAAGGCAGCGCCCCCAAAAAGCGCCGCCGCCGTCGCCGCAAGCCCGGTGGCGGGGCGGGCGGTGGTGGCGAAGGCGCAGCGCCTGCCACAGCAGGCGAGTGAGTTGGCAGGATATGGGCGTACCGCCCTCCCTGGTCTATGTGGGCCTGGGCGCCAACCTGGGCGAGCGTGAAGCCGCCCTGCGCAAGGCCTTGGGCGCCCTGGGCCAATCCCCTGGCACCCGCGTGCAGCGGGTGTCGCCGCTGTACGGCAGCGCCCCGGTGGATGCTGGCGGCCCAGACTATCTGAACGCCGTGGCCGAAGTGGCCACCACCCTCGCGCCAGAGGCCCTGCTGCAGGCGCTGCAGGCCATCGAACAATCCGCCGGGCGCGAGCGCCCCTACCGCAATGCGCCGCGCACGCTGGACCTGGACATCCTGTGGTTTGGCGACCGGGTGATCGACACCCCCACCCTCACCGTGCCCCACCCCCGCATGGCCGAGCGCGCCTTTGTGCTGCGCCCCCTGGCCGACCTGGTGCCCGAACGGGTGAGCGCTGCCGCCTTGCAGGCCGTTGCCGCGCAGAGCATCTACCGGCTGGCCGGTGCGGACTGGGCAGAGGGTGCTGTGGGTGGTGATTGCTCCTGATTTAGGAGCTGCTGGCGCTTGATGGGCGGGCGCAAGAGGCCAAAATGGCCTAAAAAAACCGTGCACTTGACTCCCCCGCACCGTATGACGCGGGTGCGGCCCCACGCCAGCGCTACCGTGGAACCTGCTCTGCCGGGCCAAGGGTGGCGTCCCCCCTGGGGCTGAGAGGCCGCAACTCCCAGCCTGCCTGCGCAGGCTTGGACGGCGTCGAAGAGCTGCCGCCTCTGGCGGCGGCCCCGAGCGGGTTGCAGCTCAGGGGGTCAATCCACCTTCGCGCCGGACGCCTTCACCACCTGCTGGTACTTGGCACGCTCGCTGGCCATGAAGCTGTCGAACTGCTGCGGCGTGGTGGCCACGGGTTCGGCCAGCAGGGCGCCGAAGCGGGTCTTGGTCTCGGGTGCGTTCAGCGCTGCGACAAACGCCTTGTTCAGCTTGTCGATGATGGGCTTGGGCGTGGCCGCAGGGGCGACCAGGCCCCACCAGGTGTCGATGGAGAAGCCCTTGAACGTAGCCGACAGCGGGGGCACGCCGGGCAGCGACGCCGAGGCATCCAGCGAGGTCACGGCCAGCGCCTTGAGCTTGCCCGCGCGGATGTTGGGCGCGGCAGCGGCCAGGTTGTCGATGTTGAAGTCCACCTCGCCCGCCAGCAGCGCGAGCTGGGCCGGGTTGGCACCCCGGTAGGGGATGTGCAGCGCGAAGATGCCCGCGCGCTGCTTGAACATTTCGCCCGCCAGGTGGCCCGCGCTGCCGTTGCCGCCGCTGCCATAGTTGAGCTTGGCGGGGTTGGCCTTGGCGTAGGCGATCAGGTCGGCCACCGAGTTGATCTTGAGCTGCTCGGCCTTGGCGGCGTTCATGACCAGCACGTTGGGCACGCGCACCATCTGCGTGATGCCCGCGAAGTCCTTGCCTGCGTCATACGGCATGCGCGCATACAGCCAGGGGTTGACCGCATGGGTGGCGGTGGCGGCGATGCCAATGGTCAGGCCGTCGGGTGCAGCCTTGGCAATGGCGTCGGCGCCGATGTTGCCGCCCGCGCCGCCCTTGTTGTCGATGATCACCGTGCCCAGCGAATCGCGCACGCGCTCAGCCAGTGCACGCGCCGTCACGTCGATGGGGCCGCCGGGGGCATACGGCACGATCAGGCGGATGGGCTGGCCCGTGTCTTGCGCCGAGGCGATGGAGGGAGAAAAAACCGTTGCGGCGGCAACGGCACTGGCGAGGAGGATGTTTCTGCGGTTCATGGGTGCATTGTGCAAAAAATTCGTAAGAAGGCTTACGAAAACCTGGACGGAGGGTCTTCGGCAAGCCCCAGTTCTTCCACCAGCTTGCCCAGCTCGTGCGACGAGCGGATGTCCAGCTTTAAAAAGATGGCGGAGCGGTGCGTGTCCACGGTGCGGGGGTCGATGGGGCGGTCGGGGTCGCGCTGCGCCAGGGCGCGGGCGACCTCCTTGCTGCTGATGCCCGTGGCCACCAGGCGTGCCACCTCCTGCTGGCGCGGGCTCAGCGCGTTCCAGCGCTCCAGCAACCAGGCGCGGCGCTGCGCCTCGGCAGCCACCTCGTGCGACAGGTGGGCCGCGCGCTGCACGGCGGCCAGCAAGGTGGCTTCGTCGCAGGGCTTTTCCAGCCAGTCCACCGCGCCCTGCTTGACGGCGGCCACGGCCGAGGCCAGCTCGCCGTGGGCGGACAGGAACACGGTCTTGAGCACCGTGCCGCGCTGGCGCATGGCCTCGAACACCTGCAGGCCGCTCATGCCGTCCATACGCAGGTCCAGCAGCACGCAGCCGGGCTGGGCGAGGTCGGCCTGGGCCAGAAACTCTGCCCCGCTCGCAAACACCTGGGTCTGGTGACCACGGGCCAGCAGCAGGGCCGCCAGCGAGTGGCGTACGCCTGCGTCGTCGTCCACGATGTAGACCTGATGATGAAGCGGGGCGGAGGGCTGGGCCGTGGGGTGGTCGTTCATGGCAAGGTCGCAGCGGATGTGGAGGTCTGGTGCAGGGGAAGCCTTATCTCGAAGATCGCGCCACCCCCTTCGCGGTTGCGGGCCAGCAGCTCGCCGCCCATGCTCTCGACGATGGAGCGGCAGATGTTCAGGCCCAGGCCCAGGCCGCCTTCGCGGGTGGTGAAAAACGGCTCGAACAGGCGCTCGGCAATCTCGGGCGCGAGGCCGGGGCCCCGGTCCAGCACCTGCAGGGAGGCATGGCCGTCCTCGGCCGCCGTGCGCAGCAGCAGCTCGGTGCCGTGGGCGGGAGCTGCCTGGGACTGCATCGCCTGCAACGCGTTCAGCCCCAGGTTCAGCACCACCTGCTCCAGCAGCACGCGGTCGGCGCTCACCCGCACGGGCTCGCGGGCCAGGTCCAGGCGCACGGCCACGCTGTGCCGACGGGCCTCGGCACGCAGCAGCAGGGCGAGCGACTGGTCCACGGCGGCGTTCAGGTCGCAGGGCTCGCGGGCCGCCGGGTGCTGGCGCACCCAGTGGCGGATGCGGCCCACGATATCGGCCGCGCGCAGTGCCTGGGCCGAGAGCGCGGCCAGGGTCTCGTTCAGCAGTTCGGGCTTGCCCTGTGCAGCCAGGGATTTGGCGGCGGCCGCGTAGTTGACCAGGGCGGCAAGTGGCTGGTTCAGTTCGTGCGCCAGGGTCGAAGCCATCTCGCCCACGGTGATCACACGCTGCACGCGCTGCAGCTGGGCCTCGCGCTGCTGTTGCTGCTCTTCGGCGCGTTTCTGGGCCGTGATGTTCACCACCGAACTCATCCAGCCGATGTGCTGGCCATGGCCGTCGATGAGGCGGGTGGTGTAGAACATGGTGTAGACGTCCGAGCCATCGCGGTGGCGCAGGCGGTTTTCGCGGCCCTGGGGCGATGCCTTGCCGGCCAGCACGGTGTCGCTGTCGTTCCAGTGCCGGTCCAGCTCGTCGGGGTGCCAGTAGGGATAGGGCGGCAATTGGCCGATGAGTTCGTCGGCGCGGTAGCCCACCATGTCGCACATGGCGGCATTTACGTAGACGATGCGGCCTTCCAGGTCGCGCGCGCGCATGCCCACCAGCAGCGAGTCTTCCATCGACTGGCGGAAGGCCTGGGCTTGCTGCAGCGCGTGGGTGCGCTCCTGCACGCGCTGCTCCAGCCCGATGCGGGCCTGGTGGTTCTCGGCCAGGCGGCGTTCGCGCAGCTGCCAATACAGCGCGCCCAGCACCAGCAGGCCCGAAGCCAGCGTGGCCAGCGCCCAGGCCTGCTGGCGCGCCACGGTCACCACCCGGCTGTCGGCCGTCACGGTGAGTGTCCAGCCCAGATCGGGCAGCGCTTCCTCGAACGCCAGGTACCGCTTGCCGTTGCCCTCCAGGTGCAGTTCGGCGCCAGGCTGGTTGCCTTGCTGGCGCAGCATCCAGGGCACGGGGCGGGGCGTCCAGCCGGTGCCATATTGTTCGTTGTGCTGCAGCTGCTGCACGTCGGCGGCGGGTACGGGGCGGCTTGTGCGGTAGAGCCAGCTGGGCTCGGAGCCGAGGAACACGATGCCGCGTGCGTCCGTCACGAACACCGGGTCGCGCAGCTGCTCCCAGGGGTTGGCGATGGGCTCCATGCGCACTTTCACGGCCACCACACCAATCACCCGGCCGTTGTCGTGCACGGGGGCCGACACAAACAGGCCGGGCTCGCCCGTGGTCTTGCCCACGCCGTAAAAGCGCCCGGTGTCGCCGCCCAGTGCATCGTGAAAGTACGGGCGGTTGCGGTAGTTCTGGTGCACAAAGCTGTTGGGCGTGTCCCAGTTGCTTGATGCAAGGGTGAGGCCCTGTGGGTCCATCACATACAGCATGTCGGAGCCCGCGTGCTCGTTCACGGCCTGCAGGTAGGCGTTGGCGGCGTCACGTACCTCCTGGGATGCGGGGTGGTGCAGCAACTGGCGCACCAGCGGGTGCTGGGCGGTGGTGAAGGGCAGGTAGTTGTAGCGCGTGGCCACGCCCCGCAGCGCCAGGGCCTGCACCTCGCCCGAGCGGCGCAGGTTGTCCCACTGGGCATCCCGCTCGTTTTGGGCCGCCCATTCGCCAGCCGCCACCACCAGCAGAGCGGCCACACACAGCAGCGCTGCGATGAACCCCGCGCCCCGGCGCAGCCGGGGCAAGCGGTGTGAAGGGCGCGGGGCACCGGCCTCGGCAGAGTCGGCGGGCGCCGCGCGCGGGTCCACGGTCAGCCGCCGTGTTTATCGGCTTCGGAGGTGAAGGAGTCGGCGAAGAACTCTTCGGGTGGCAGGCCGCGCTGCGCGCTGTAGGCCGCACGGGCCGAATCGACCACGATGGGCGCGCCGCAGGCATAGACCTGGTGGCCGGAGAGGTCAGCAAAATCATCCAGCACGGCCTGGTGCACAAAGCCCGTGCGGCCGCTCCAGCCGTCTTCGGGCAGGGCGTTGGAGATGACGGGGATGTAGCGCAGCCAGGGCAGCTCGGCCGCGCGGGCCAGCACCCAGTCATTCATGTAAAGGTCTTCGGGGCGGCGGCCACCCCAATACAGCGCGGTGGGGCGGGTGATGCCCTTGAACTGCAGGTGCTCGATCAGCGCCTTGATGGGCGCAAAGCCCGTGCCCGAGGCCAGCAGCACGATGGGCTTGTCCGAGTCCTCGCGCAGGAAGAAACTGCCGAACGGGCCTTCCACACGCAGGATTTCCTTTTCCTTCATCGCGCCGAACACATGGTCGGTGAACTTGCCTCCAGGCATGTGGCGGATGTGCAGTTCCACCCCGGGCGCCTCGGTCTGAGTGTGGGGGGCGTTGGCCATCGAATACGCGCGGCGGGCGCCATCGCGCAGGATGAACTCGATGTACTGGCCCGCGTGGTAGCGGAAGGTGTCGGCGGCGGGCAGCTGCAGGCGCACCTGCATCACGTCCGGCGACTTTTTCTCCAGCGTGGACACGCGCACCGGCATCTTCTTGATGGGGTAGGCGCTCTCGTCGGTGACCTGGCGCGATTCGAGCACCACGTCCGACAACGGCTCGGCGCAGCAGGTCAGCACCAAGCCTGCGGCTTCTTCGTCGGTGCTGAGCGCCTTGGGCTGGTGCTCGCCGTGGCGCACCGTGCCGCTGATCTTCTTGCACTTGCACGAGCCGCAGGCGCCGTCCTTGCAGCCATAGGGCAGGCCCACGCCGTTCTGGATGGCGGCGCCCAGGATGGTCTGGCCTGTAGTGGCACTGAAAGCGCGGCCGCTGGGCTGCACGGTGATCTGGAACGCTGCGGTGGTGGCAGCCTCGGCGCTGGTCATGTTGTGGGTATCCTCGGGACGTGTTCTATCCAAGCAAACGGCCCCGATTTTGCCTTCAAACCAAAACCCCCTAGGCGCTCTGCCAGCGCGCTTTCGCCGTGAACGCCTGCTCATCGTGGGCTGTGGTGACGTGGGTCAACGTGTGGTGCGTGACCTGAACACTGGCCCGGGTGCGGGGCGCCTGCAGGTGCTGGCGCTCACCTCGAGCCCGTCCCGCGTGGCGGGGCTGCGCCGTCTGGGCGCGCGGCCATTGCTCGGCAACCTGGACGATGCCGCCACGCTGCGCCGCCTGTCGGGCGTGGCCACGCGGGTGCTGCACCTGGCGCCGCCGCCCGGTGAAGGCGCAGGCGGCGCTGCCTGGTGGGCCGACCCGCGCACCGTGGCACTGGCCCGGGTGCTGCGGCTGCGCAGCCTGCCGGTGTCGCTGGCGTATGCGTCCACCAGTGGGGTGTATGGCGATTGCCAGGGCGCTTTGGTGCCCGAGACGCGGCCCCTGGCCCCCGCCACGCCCCGTGCGCAGCGCCGGGTGAATGCCGAACGTGCTGTGCGCCACCTGGGCCGTGCCGGGGTGCGCGCCAGCGTGCTGCGCATTCCGGGCATTTATGCCGCCGACCGCGAGGGTGGCACGCCCGAGGCCCGTCTGCGGCGCGGAACGCCGGTGCTGGTGCCCGAGGACGATGTGTTCACCAACCACATCCACGCCGACGATCTGGCGCGCGCCAGCGTGGCCGCGTTGTGGAAGGGGCGGCCGCAACGCGCCTACAACGTGAGCGATGCGACCCACATGAAGATGGGTGATTACTTCGATCTGGCGGCCGACCTGTATGGCCTGCCGCGCCCGCCCAGGGTGCCGCGCAGCACGGCGCAGGAGCAGTTGTCCTTGATGCTGCTGAGCTTCATGGGCGAGTCGCGCCGACTGGACAACCGGCGCATGTTGCAGGAGCTGGGGGTGCGGCTGCGCTACCCCAGCGTGGCGCAGGGGCTGCGGGGTTTGCGCGTGGAGGATGTATCGGCAGGCACTCAGCGCGGGTAGGCGTTGCCCTGGCTGTCGTAGCAGCGAAACACGTTGCAGTGCGTGAATTTTTTCGGCTCCGGGGCCGGAGCGGGCTGGGGGGTGGGGCGCACTGGGTGGCGGGGTGGTACGACCACCACCACCGGCGCCGGGGTGGTGTTGACCGTGGTGGGGCGCGATGCACGGGCCTTTTCCACCTCTGCGTAGCCTGCAGGGCCCAGGCAGTCCAGGTCCATCTGCCGCTGGGCGGCCTCTACGCGCTGGCTTTGCTCGTAGCTGCCCCCGCTGCTGCTCAGCACCACATCGAGGTTGCGGCGTGAGCGTGCACATTCGGGCGACCGCGCGTAGTCCGGGGTGGCGGGCCGGGCGCTGTCGCGCTGGGCATTTCGCAGGGCTTCGGTTTCTGCGGCCTTGTTCTCGGCCTCCTGGCGTTTTTGCTTGAGCGCCAGCGCTTCGACGGCCTGCTCACGTTCGCGCTGGATTTCCTCCGGCGTCTTGCGCGCCTCCACCTCACGCGCCGTGGCGCCGCCTGCACATTTGCCATCGGTGTAGGTCACCTTGCCGGTGGCGGGGTCGGTGCAGCGCACCACCTGGGCCTGGGCGGCGGTGCCGATCCAGGCCACACACAGGCATGCGAGGAGATGCTGGGCTCGGGTCATGGGGGCACCGCTCAAAAAGTGGGGTTCGTTCGACTGCAAGAGCCAGGCGTCGCGGCTCAGGGCTGTTCCTGGCTGTTCGAGAACTGGCGCGAGCGCCAGTCCTGCGGATGGGGCGTGTAGCTACCGGGGGCCAGCTGCCCGGGGTTGCGGTTGCGCCGGTCTTCTGCGGCGCGGCGGTCGCGTTCGGCCTGCTCGCGGCGGGCCTGGTCGCGTTCGCGGGCGCGGCGGTCAGCGTCGCGGGCCTGCTGTTCGCGTTGGTCCCGCTCGCGGGCCGCACGGTCCCGTTCGGCACGGTCGCGGTCACGCTCCCGTTCGCGCCAGTCGTTGCGGTCGCGGTCCCTGTCCCAGCGGTTGTCATGCCGGTCACGCCCGCCGTAGTAGACGGGGGGCGGTGGCGGGGGCGAGTAGATCACCCCGGGCGCGCGGTACACGGGCGGGGCCTGGTACACCGGCGGTGGGGCGCTGTAGATGTACCCCGGCTGTTCGTACACCTGGTAGCGCGGGGGCTCGTAGTACGGATCGCCCGGCACGGTGGCGCACCCGGTCACAAGAAACCCCAGGGCCGAGGCAGAAAGGATGCGGGCGAGTGTGTAGGTCATGGTATTCAGACTCCGGCCCCGGGGTGCGCGTTCCACCCGGGTCCGTAAAGCCCCTGAAAAACACCCCGGTGGGATGTTACAAATTTCAAAGGCTGGCGTGGGCTGTGCCAAGCCCTTTAGCGTTTGGCGCCGCCATTTGGTTGACCGCTCCGGGGCGCCTGCCGGGCGGTACCTCGGCCCGCACCGGGTCCAACGCTTCGCTGCCTTGTGTGGGTATCAAAATTGATAGCTTAAAAGGCATGCTGGACGCGCGCAAACGGCCAAAAAACATCGAAACATGCGTCTGCCTACTGCCCTTCACGCCGTGCGCGGGCGTGGTGGCGGGCAGCAGGGCGGCGGCCGGGCTTACTTGGGCAGCACGCGGCGGATCGTGTCGGCCAGGTCTTCGGCCACAAACTTGGCCACATAGCCGTCGGCGCCCACGCTGCGCACATGGTCTTCATTGGCCGAGCCCGACAGCGACGAGTGAATGACCACCGGCAGGCCATGGAAGCGCGCGTCCTGCTTGATGTTGCGGGTCAGGGTGAAGCCGTCCATCTCCGGCATTTCCAGGTCGGTCAGCACCATGGCCACACGGTCGAGCACCGTTTTGCCTTCGGCCTCGGCGCTTTTGGCGATGGCGTTGAGCCGGTCCCAGGCCTCCTTGCCCGACTTGACCATCTCGTAGGGGGCGTTGAGCACCTTGAGTTCCTGCTCGATCAGCGAGCGGGCCACGAAGGAGTCGTCTGCCGCCAGGACGATGGTGCCGGGCTTGAGCTTGAGCTTGGCGCCCACCTTCTCTTCGGTCACCTCATGGCCGTCCGACGGCGACACCATCTGCAGGATGGCTTCCACGTCCAGCACCTGGGCCAGGCGGGACTCGTCGGTGTTGCCGTCCAGCCGGGCGATGCTGGTGACCAGCTTGCCTTTGGCGCCGCTGGTTTCGGCCGACAGCACCTGTTTCCAGTCCAGCCGCACGATGTCTTCCACCGATTCGACCGCAAACGCCTGGGTGGTCCGTGCGTATTCGGTCACCAGCATGATGTTCAGGCCCGTCTGGGGCTTGCAGCCCACGATGGAGGGCAGGTCCAGCACCGGGATCACCTGGCCGCGCAGGTTGACCACCCCGAGCGAATGGGGCGTGGTGCCCGCAATGGGGGTGATGCTGGGCATGGCCACGATCTCGCGGATCTTGAAGACGTTGATGCCGAACAGCTCGGACTTGTTCAAGGCGGTGTCGGTGCCCAGGCGGAACAGCAGCAGCTCAAACTTGTTGGTGCTGGTGAGGTTGGTCCGCTCGTCGATGTCCTGCTGGATGGCTTTCATGATGGGTCCTTCGCGCAGAAATGAAGATACGCGCTTTTACAAATTCTAGGACCCAAACGGCGTGTGCAGTGCGCTAAATCTTCAGGCAATACCCGAATAGTGCGCCGCAGCATGCGGGCGTGGTGGCGCTGTCACACACCGGCCAGCGCCACGGGCTCGAAGTGCACAACCGTGGGGAAGGGGTCATAGAAATGGTGCAGCAGCTGCTTCCACTCTTGGTACTGGGGAGATTTTCGAAACCCCACCTCGTGGTCGGCCAGGGTGGCCCAGCGCACCAGCAATACATAGTCCTGCGGCCGCTCCAGGCAATGACCCAGCTCATGGGAGATGTAGCCGGGCATGGAGGCAATGATGCGCTGCGCCTGGGCAAAAGCCTGTTCAAACGCACTGTTCTGGCCGGGGCGGACGGTGAGGTGGGCACTTTCCAGAATCATGGGGTGGCCAGAGGGGTTGCAACAGGGGTGGAGGGGGCAGGGAATCAGACCACATTGCTGCGCTGCGTGGGCTCGGGCTGGGCTGCGGCGGCCTTCATTCCGTCCGCCAGGCGGTGCAGCAGCCCGAGCAGGGGCGCGTCCGACGCGTCGCAGGCCAGGCCGATGTGGCGCGAAAAGGCCAGGGGCCCGTCCAGCGGGCGGGTGAGCGCGCGGCGCGCCTGGGCTGCATGCGACTGCGGCACCACGGCCAGGCCCATGCCCGCGTCCACCATGTGCAGCAGCAGTTCCTCGCGCGCGGCGCTGGCCTGCACCTGCAGCGCAATGCCTCGCTCGGCCAGCAGGCGGATGAAGGATTGGTGCAGCGGACAATACGGCCACTCGATGAGGGGCAGGTTCTCAATGTCTGCCAGGCCAAAGCGCTTCTTGAAGCGCAGCGGGTGCTGCTCGGGCACCAGCATCACGTAGGGCTCGTGCCATAGCGGCACAAAGGTGTCGCCAGGCGGCTTGCAGTGCTCGGCCACCATGCGCAGCCGGGCTTCTTGCGCGCTGGCGGTGAGCCGCACCATCGTGTGGGGCCACTCCTGCGCAATCTGTGTGAACAGGGGGGCGGCGGGCTGCACCATCAGGTCGTCCTGCAGGAAGATGCCCAGCGTTTCGCGCGGTGCATCGCGAAAGTCGCGCACCATGGCGCTGGACTGGGCCAGCAGGCTGCAGGCGCGCGGATACAGCCGGTGCGCGGCGGGCGTGGGCGCCAGGCCCTGGCGGCTGCGCTCGAACAGTGTGGTTTCGAGCGCATCCTCCAGCCCCTTGATAGCCATGCTGATGGACGGCTGCGCCACAAAACAGCGGCGCGAGGCAGCCGTGACCGAGCGCTCTTCATAGGCAGCCACAAAGTAGCCCAGGGCGCGCAAATCGAACAGCATGGCGGCAGGGCCTTTCTTGGTTCTGGGGTCAGACCGGGGTGATGGTGGTGACCGTTTCCCGGAAGTAGTCCACCTGGCCATCGCGCGAATGGCTGGTGATCCAGGTCACGGATTCCACTTCGCGCTGTTGTACCGCATAAAAGAAGCGCTGGTGAAAGTGCGTGAGCACCCAGTCGTTGCCAAGCGGCTGGCTGTGGGTGTGCAGGATCTTCGTGCCGCGCGGGAACACCTCCACCCCGAGGCGCTGCACCACGGCCATCGCCTCGGCCTTGTTGCGGGCGATTTGCCAGCTGGTGTCGGCATCGTCGCGGTAGTGGTCGATGCGGAAGTCCACATCATCGGCAATGGTGGCCAGCAGCGTGGGCACGTCCTGCTGTTCAAAGGCGGTCAGCACGCGGTCGATGGGGAAGGTGAGCGGCGGGTTGGTCGTCATGTCAGGTCTCCGGTGGGTGGTGGGGTCAATTCATCAAACAAACCCTGGCCAGGGAGCCGCCACTGTAGGCAGAGCCCGGCGCCCACACAACGATGGAATTTGTGGGTCTGGGCGATAAAAAACCAATGGGAAGGCGGCCAAGACTGGCACTCAGTCAGAGATCCCGGGCACCTGCCGCAGATAGGCATGCAGTGCCGCAATCGACTGGCGCACCTTGGCGGGCTGCGCATCGCGCTGCGGCGTCACGGCCCAGATGTCCAGCGTGCCAAACGACCACTCGGGCAACAGCCGCACCAGCCGCCCGGCCTGCAGTGCCTCGTGCGCGTCCATGCTGCCCACCAGCGCCAGGCCCAGCCCGGCCTCGCACATCTGCTGGATGGACAGCTGGTTGTTGCTGGCAATGCGGGGCTCCACCCGCAGCGCGCGCGGCTCGCCCGCCGGGCTGCGCAGGTCCAGCAGCAGCCCGCCCCCTTCACGTGCAAAGCCCAGCCAGCTGTGGGTGAGCAGCGCATCGGGGTCGCGCGGCACGCCATGCTGCGCCAGCCACTGCGGCGACGCAGCCAGGTACCACTGCATGCCACACAGCCTGCGCGCCGCCCAGGTCGAGTCCGAAAGCCGCCCAAAGCGCACCGCCAGGTCGATGCGCGCATTGATGAGGTCGATGGGGGAATCGTCCACCAGCAGCCGCAGGCGCAGCGCCGGGTGGGCTGCCAGCAATTCGCCCAGCGCGGGCGCAATGTGGCGCGCAAAACCCACCGTGGCCGACAGGCGCAGCTCGCCGCTGGGTTCGTCGCGCGAGGCCGCCAGCTCGGCCCGCGCCTGCTCGGCGGCGGCCCACATGGCGGCGCAGCGCGCGTGATAGCGCTGGCCCGCCTCGGTCAGCGCCAGCTTGCGGGTGGAGCGGTGCAGCAGCGTCACGCCGCCATCGCTTTCGAGCTTGCGCACCTGCTGGCTCACGGCCGAAGTGCTCATGCCCAGCGCGCGTGCGGCGCCGCTCATCGATCCGTGTTGCACCACGGCGGCAAACACGGCCATGCGTTTGAGGTCTTCCATGGGGTAATTGTGAAGTACAGCTTCAAGGAGAAGGCATTTTTAGCCCTCTACCGCGCACTTTGACAAGCCCGTAATCTCACCCCATCGCAACTTTGACCCCAGGAAACCCCATGAACATCGCCCTGATCGGTGCCACCGGCTTTGTCGGCTCGGCCGTGCTGAATGAACTGCTGCAACGCGGCCACCGCGTGACTGTGCTGGCCCGCAACCCCGGCAAGCTCACCCCCCGCGAGGGCCTCACGGTGGTGGCTGCCGACGCGCAGGATGCTGCCCAGGTCGCCAAGGCCGCCGCAGGCCACGACGCGGTGGTGAGCGCCTACAACCCCGGCTGGACGGTGCCCGATATCCACGACCAGTTCCTCAAGGGCACCCGCGCCACCATCGACGGCACCAAGCAGGCCGGCGTGCGCCGCTTTCTGATGGTGGGCGGCGCGGGCAGCCTGTTTGTGGCACCCGGCGTGCAACTGGTGGACACGCCCCAGTTCCCCGCTGAATGGAAGCAGGGCGCCCTGGCCGCCCGCGAGGCGCTGAACTGGATCCGCACCGAAAACACGCTGGACTGGACCTTCCTCTCGCCCCCCATCCTGTTGCAGCCCGGCGAGCGCACCGGCCAGTACCGCCTGGGCGACGAAGCCCCGCTGATGAACGGCGAACAGCCCGGCAGCATCAGCGTGGCCGACCTGGCCGTGGCCATCGTGGACGAGCTGGAAGCGCCGCGCCACGTGCAAAAGCGGTTCACGGTGGCGAACTGAGCCTTTCCGGATTGACAGGGTCTGCGCCCAGTGGGCGCAGCCTTTTTTTGTTACTTCAGGAAAAAGCCGCCAGGTCGATCAGTGTGTGACCCAGCACTATGGGCCACAGGGTTCTCCAGTGCAGGAACCAGCGGCACATCACCCCATGCGCAAAGAAGGCCGCGATCACGCCGTGCCTGCCGTGCTCCCAGTGCGCCAGCGCGAAAATGGTTGATACGCAGAGTGTGAAGCGCATTTCTGAAGGATGTTGGCGGGCACTGGCGTACAGCAGCCATGGCAGCCCAATGAAAAAGATGCTCTCCACCAGCCCTGCGCTGACTGCCGCATAGATTTGCAATGCCGCACCCGCCAGGCCCTGAGGGAAAAGTTGCACCAACTGGAAGCTGCCAGGCGACGGGCCGAGCACCCGCCACGACAGGTTTCTCGCCACCAGAAAGGCCAGCCCTGCGGTGACGAACACCATCAGCCCCTGACCTGTAAGCGGCCACAGGTTTTTTCCGAGCGGTACGAGTCCGTAGTGTGATGGGCGCAATGCGGCTTTGTGGGCGAGCAGCCCCAGCAAGAGAGCCGGAAGCACTATCCATTGAAGCCCGTCAACCGCCCAGAAGGTCGGTACTCCCCGGCTTCCCAGGGTCGGCAGGTAAAAGCCATTGAGTTGCCAGACAAGCAGCACCGGGATCAGGGACCAGCCCACGAGCACCTGTTGCCTGGCGTTGAGAATAAACGGCCGTTTCAATGTCGAGATCAAGCGCCTCTCCGGGGTCCTGGTGGTGGGTCATCCCGTTCACCTGTCTCGGAAAGCTTTGACCGATGCGGGAGGATCATCTTCTCCGCAGCCGGATGGCCGAGCCGCATCGCCGAACGCCTGGGCGTGAAATAGTCCCCAACATGCCGTCCAGCTCCATCTGCAGGTGCGTTAGGCGGGATCTCTCACCCGATAAACCACCGCATCGGCACCAGCACGATCGACGGAAACAGCACCATCAGGAACATCATGGCGAACTGCGCTGCCATGAAGGGGATCACTCCGCGCGTGACCTCGTCCATGCGCATCTTGCCCACCCCTGCCACCACGTTCAGCACCGTGCCCACGGGTGGGGTGATCAGCCCGATGGCGTTGTTCATGATGAACAGCACGCCGAAGTAGACCGGGTCGATGCCTGCGGCCTTCACCACCGGCATCAGCACGGGCGTGAGGATGAGGATGGTGGGCGTCATGTCCATGGCGGTGCCCACGGCCATCACCAGCACCATGATGGCGATGAGCAGCAGCGTGGGGTGCTCCATCAGCGGCTTGAGCAGGGCCACCAGCTGGCGCGGGATATCGGCCACGGTGATGAGCCAGGCGCTGACCATCGCGGCGGCCACCAGGAACATGATCACGGCCGTGGTCTTGGCGGCGCTGATGAATACGTCGGTGAGCTGGCGCCAGTGCAGCTCGCGGTAGACCAGCGTGGCCACCAGCAGGGCATACACCGCAGCTACCGCCGCAGCCTCGGTGGGCGTGAAGACGCCCATCTTCAGGCCCACGATCACGATGACCGGCAGGAACAGCGCCCAGGTCGATTCCTTGAGCGCCTGCAGCTTCTCGGCCCTGGACGCCTTGGGCGGCGGCGTGACGTTTTCGCGCTGAGACACCCAGTACCAGGTGACGGCAATGGCCAGGCCCATCAGCAGACCCGGAACGATGCCCGCCAGAAAGAGCTTGCTGATCGACACGTTGGCCGCCACGCCAAACACCACGAAGCCGATGGAGGGCGGAATGACCGGCGCGATGATGCCCGCCGAGGCAATCAGCCCGCCAGCGCGCGCCTTGTCGTGCCCGGCTTTCACCATCATGGGCAGCAGCAGGGCCGCCAATGCAGCGGTGTCCGCCACGGCCGAGCCGGAAAGCGCCGCCAAAAGGCAGGCCGCCAGGATGGCCACAAACCCCAGCCCGCCGCGCCGGTGGCCCACCAGCACCAGGGCCAGCCGCACGATGCGCTGCGACAGCCCACCCACGTTCATGATTTCGCCCGCAAGCATGAAGAAGGGCACGGCCAGCAGCGGAAAGCTGTCGGCCCCGTTGATCACGTTCTGCGCCAGGATCTGCGCGTCGAACAGGTCCAGGTGCCACATGAGGGCGACGCCGGACACGAGCAGTGCATAGGCAATCGGCACCCCGATGGCCATGGCGGCCAGCAGGGAGCCGAGGAAGATGAATACCGTCATGGGTGGGCTCTCCAGGTCATTGCGGTGCAGGGTTCACTTGCGCGATGCGATGATGGGCGCCGAAGCCTCGTGGGGCACTTGGCTGCCCACGGCCGCCAGCTCCTCGGATTCGGCGATGCGAACCAGCTCGCCGTCCGGCATCTGGCCCGACACGATGCGCCACAGGTCCAGCGCCAACAGCAGCCCGGACGCCACGGCAAACACCACGCCCGACGCATAGAAGATGGCCACGGATGCGCCCGTGACCGGTGCATCCACATCCCAGTTGATGCGCGCCTGCGCCAGCGCGCCGCTGAACAGCAGCCAGGTGCACCAGATCATCAGCGCATAACTCAGGGCCAAGCAAATGCGCTGGCCCAGCGGCGGCAGGCGCGCCAGCAAAAAGTCAGTGCCCAGGTGGCCCCGCTCGCGCACCGCCACGATGGCGCCGAGGAAGGTAATCCACACAAACAGCCAACGCGAGACCTCCTCGCTGATGGCGATGCCGGAGTTGAACGCATAGCGCAGCACCACGTTGCCGAACACCATCACCACCATCACGGCCAGCGCCAGGGCAATGAGCAGGTTGATGGCGCGGCAGCAGCGGTCGATGAAGGCATTTAGCATCTTTGTCTCCTGTTTTTCTTTGGGGCGTCAGAGCGTTGAGCCCTGCAGCAGCCCGCGCTGCGCCAGGTTGGCCATGAAGGCACGCAGGCCAAAGCGCCAGGGCGGCGCGGCCTCGCTGTGTGCCACGCGGTTGTGCAGGCCGCCCAGCCAGGCACTCTGGATGGACACCAGGTCGCCCAGGTGGTGGGTGAAGCCGCCGCCGGGCTGGTCGCGGTCTTCGATGGGCGCGAACAGCGTGCCCATGAACAGCATGAACCCGTCCGGGTACTGGTGCGCGGCCAGCGTCTGCGCCACCAGGTCGGTAGGGTCGCGGCTGATACTGGCCATGGTGTTGATACCGCGCAGCTCGAAACCGTCTTGGCCTGCCACGCGCAGGTGCACCGTTTCATTGCGCACCTGTTCCAGCCCGAAGCTCGCGTCGAACAGGCGGATGAACGGGCCCAGTGCGCACGAGGCGTTGTTATCCTTGGCCTTGCCCAGCAGCAGGGCGCTGCGGCCTTCGATGTCGCGAAGGTTCACGTCGTTGCCCAGCGTGGCGCCCACGATCTGGCCCCGGCTGTTCACGGCCAGCACGACCTCGGGCTCGGGGTTGTTCCAGGCCGAGTCGGAGCGGATGCCGATGTCGTCGCCGCAGCCCATCGAGGCCAGCACGGGTGCCTTGGTGAACACCTCGGCGTCGGGGCCGATGCCCACCTCCAGGTATTGCGACCACAGGCCCTTGTCTTGCAGTAGCGCCTTCAGGCGCATGGCCTCGGGCGAGCCCGGGCGGATGTCCGCCAGGTTCTCGCCGATGAGGCCGATGACCTGGCTGCGCAGGCCCTGCGCGCGGCTGGCGTCGCCACGTGCCTGTTCTTCGATCACGCGCTCGATCAGGCTGGCGGCAAACGTCACGCCCGCAGCTTTGACCACCTGCAGGTCGCAAGGGGCTAGCAGCCAGGGGCGCCTGGTGTCGCGTGTGCCGGGCAGGCTGTTGGCCAGCAGGTCGTCCACGCTGCACAGGTACTGGCCGGTGGCGGTGCGCGCAGCCTCTGCTGGTGCCAGGGTGTCGAGCAGCGTGCTCACGGTGGGGTAGTGCGCGCTCAGGTCGAACACGCCTTCAGGCCGCAGTGCCACCACCGCAGGGCCAGGAAAGGCACCACTGGGTACCCATACCCTGCCCACCAGCGTGCCCTGCAGGCCGTCGCCGGGAAGCACTTGCAATGCGGCCTGGGGCGCACGGGCCCGTTCGGCAACTGCCGCTGCCGTCATATCGTTCATGGTGAGTCCTTCGAAAAAACGGGTGAGCGCCGGTGGCCCGCCCGTTGGTTGTCAGTGGTTGTGGCGCGGCGTCTTTTCGGAAATGCGCTGAAATGCCAGCGCAAAGTCCAGCGTGGCGCCATCGGCCAGTTGCCCAGTCTTTTCGCGGTACAGCGCCTCCCATGGCGACTGGCTCGCGGGCACGGTCGGGGCGGGCAGGTCACGCTTGCGGCGCGCGATTTCCTCGGGGGCGACCAGCGCATCGCAGCGGCCGGTGTTCAGGTCGATGCGGACCGTGTCGCCACTTTGCAGCCAACTCAGCCCGCCGCCCACGGCGCTCTCGGGCGATGCATTGAGGATGGAAGGGCTGTCTGCCGTGCCCGACTGGCGCCCGTCGCCCAGCGTGGGCAGGGTGTTGACGCCGCGCCGGATCAGCGCGTCGGGCGGCTGCATGTTCACCACCTCGGCCGAGCCCGGCCAGCCGATGGGCCCCGCACCGCGCATGACCAGGATGCAGCCTTCGTCGATGTCGAGCGCCGGGTCGTTGATGCGCGCGTGGTAGTCGTCCGCGCCCTCGAACACCACGGCACGGGCTTCGAAGATGCCCTCCTGCCCCGGGCGGCTCAGGTAGCGCTGGCGGAAGGCTTCGGAGATCACCGAGGTCTTCATGATCCCGAAGTCGAACAGATTGCCGCTGAGCACCATGAACCCCGCCTTGTGCATGAGCGGGTTGCTGAAGGGGCGGATCACCTCGCGGTCATGGGTCTCGCGGCCCTGCAGGTTTTCGCCCACTGTCTTGCCGGTCACGCTGGCGCAGTCGCCGTGCAGCTTGCCCGCCTGCTGCAGCTCCCACATCAGTGCGGGCACGCCACCGGCGCGGAAGAAACGCTCGCCCAAAAACTGGCCCGCAGGCTGCATGTTCAGCAGCAGGGGCAGGTCGTAGGCGTGGTCGGTCCAGTCCTGTGCATCGAGCTGCACGCCCGCGTGCCGCGCCATGGCCATGATGTGCACCTGCGCGTTGCTGCTGCCGCCGGCCACGCTCACCACCGAAAGCGCGTTCAGGAAGCTCTCGCGCGTCAGGATGCGTGAGGGGCGCAGGTCTTCGTAGGCCATCTCCACGATGCGCCGCCCGGTCTCGTACGCCATCTGGCCGCGTTCGCGGTAGGGCGCAGGAATAGCCGCGCAGCCCGGCAGCGACAGGCCCAGCGCCTCGGCCACCGCGTTCATGGTGGAGGCCGTGCCCATGGTGTTGCAGTGCCCGGCGGAGGGCGCGCTGTTGCAGGCGCGTTGTAGAAATTCCTCCTCATCGATCTCGCCCGCCGCGAGCTGGCGGCGGCTGCGCCAGATCACGGTGCCTGAGCCCACCAGCTGCCCTTCGTGCCAGCCGTCCAGCATCGGCCCGCCCGAGAGCACGATGGCCGGGATGTCCACCGTGGATGCGGCCATGATGCCCGCCGGTGTGGTCTTGTCGCAGCCTGTGGTCAGCACCACCGCGTCGATGGGGTAGCCGTACAGGATCTCCACCAGGCCCAGATAGGCCAGATTGCGGTCCAGCGCGGCGGTGGGGCGGCGGCAGTTTTCAAAGATGGGGTGGACGGGGAACTCCATTGGGATGCCGCCCGCATCGCGGATGCCGTCGCGCACGCGGCGCGCCAGGTCCAGGTGGATGCGGTTGCAGGGCGACAGGTCGCTGCCCGTTTGCGCAATGCCGATGATGGGCCGGCCCGAGCGCAGTTCTTGGGGCGTGAGCCCGTAGTTCATGAACCGCTCCAGGTACAGCGCGGTCATGTCCGAGCGCTCGGGCGCGGCAAACCATTCGCGGGAGCGGAAGGGGCGGCGGGGTGTTTGGGTCATGGGGTCGGGGCATCGCAAAAGAGGGGCTGGGCGCAGCCGGACGCTGCGCCTCGGGGAACAAACCAGTGGCTTACTTGCCGCCCCGCGCCTTGGCCAGCTCGCCCATCAGCTCGCTGGTGGTCTCTTCACCAAACTCCTTGCCGTACTTGGCCAGCACGGGTTGCAGCTTGGTGCGCAGCTTGGCCTGCTCGGCGGCGGGCAGCTCGGTGATCTGCATGCCGGCCTTCTTTAGCTCGCCCAGAGCGGTTTCGCTGAAGGCGCGGATGGTCTTGCGCTCGAACAGCGTGGCTTCGCGCGCGGCCTCCTGCACGATCTTCCTTTCGTCGGCCGAGAGTCCGTCCCAGGTCTTCTTGGAAATGAGCAGCACCCAGGCGCTGTACATGTGGCGCGACAGCACCAGATGCTTTTGCACCTCATAGAACTTGCTGGCCAGGATGGTGGCGGGCGGGTTTTCCTGGCCGTCCACGGCCTTTTGTTCCATGGCGGTGTACAGCTCGGTGAACGGCATGGGCGTGGCGTTGGTGCCCAGCGCGTTGAAGGTGTCGAGGAACAGGGGGCTCTGGATCACGCGCAGCTTCAGGCCCGCCAGATCGTCGGCCGTGTTGATGGGTCGGCGCGAGTTGGTCACATGGCGGAAGCCGTTTTCCCAGAAGCCCAGGCCGATCAGGCCCTTGTCCGGCAGCATGGCCAGCAGCTTCTGGCCGAAGGGGCCGTCGAGCAAGGCGTCGGCTTCGGCCTCGGTGTTGAAAGTGAGAGGCAGGTTCAGCACGCCAAAGGGCTTGATCAGCGACATCAGCGTGGACGAGTCCGGAATCGTCATCTCCAACGTGCCTCCGCGCAGGGCCGAGGTCATGCTCACGTCGTTGCCCAGGGCGCCGCTGGCAAACAGCTTGGCGTTCATCTTGCCGCCGCTCTTGGCCTGCAGTCGCTCGGCAAAGTGGCGCACGGCCTGGGCCTGCGGGTGGTCGTCGCTCAGGCCGATGCCGACCTTGAAGGTGTGTTCCTTGACTTGCGCGGCGACGGGGGCGGCGAGGGCGGCCAGCAGCGCAGCGGCAAGCGCCACGGATTTAGCGAGGGAATGGAATTGCATGGTGTCTTGTCTCCGTTGGAATGGCTGACCCCATTGGTGAGGTCTTCGGCGCCTGCGGCTTTTTGTGGGCCAGCCGTCATGAACGCAAGGCGAAGGTTAGGTTTCGCGCCCCTGCGGGTCCACTGAATGTTTTGCGACAATCCATTTCAAACGCTTATGAGTCCAGACGAATTTCCGGGTAAACCCTTGTCTTTGGCGCAGGCCTGTGCGCGGCTGCGCTTTCGGCATTTGCAGTTTCTGGACATCCTGGGCCGCACGCGCAACCTGCGGCTGACGGCCGAGCAGATGCATGTCACGCAGCCTGCGGCCACCAAGATCCTGATGGACATCGAGGAGATCCTGGAGGCGCGCCTGTTCGACCGCCTCTCGCGCGGCATGCGGCCCAACGAGCTGGGGCTTTTTACGCTGCGCTACGCCAGCGCAGCGCTCGATGGGCAGCGCAAGTTTGTGGACGAGTTCAACGCCCTCAAGCAGGGCGGCCACGGGCACCTGACGGTGGGGGCCATCACCGGCTCGGCCGCGCACGTGCTGGTGGCGTCGGTGGTCGAGATCCAGCGGCTGCGGCCCCTCTTGGTCATCAAGATCCTGGAGCAGAGCAGCGACCAGCTCATCGCCTGGCTGGCCGAGCGCAAGATCGACCTGATGATCGGCCGCTTCACCACCGAGGACCAGCGCAGCCAGTTCCACTACGAGCACCTGTCCGCCGAGCCGCTCCATGTGGTGGGTGGGCAGCACCACCCGCTGCGCGGCGCCACCGACCTGTCGCTCACCGAGCTGGCCCACTGGCCGTGGATTCTGTACCCCGCCTCCACGGCCGTGCGCAAGGTGTCGGACGACCTCTTCGGCGGCGCCGGCCTGGCGCTCACGGCGGGGGTGGTGGAGACGCCGTCCTTCCTGTTTGCGCTGGAGCTGATGAACACCACCCACATGATGTCGCTGCAGCCTGCCGCGCTGATCCAGAAATACGTGGACCGGGGCCTGCTCTCGCGCATCCCCGTCGAGCTGCCCGACCGCATGCCCAGCTATGGCCTCATCACTCGGCTGGGCGAGCCGCCCACCCCTTCGGCGCAGGCTTTCATCGACGTGCTGCGCGAGACGGCGGGTGTGGCGCCGGACGTTGTGGGGGAGTAGCAAGGCCCGCGCTATGCATGGCCCCTTTCGATAACCAATGGTTATTGGAAATTGGGGCGGCCAGGCCCTGCCGTTATGCTCTGCGCCCTTTCCCGCAACCCAGGCCTTTTTCTCCATGACCGACGCACCCGACACGCCCGACACCATCCAGGAACCCCGCTGCTGGAGCGATGGGCGCTGGACGGCGCAGGTCATCAAGAACGAAGACGACGACGGCTGGGCCGTGGCCATGACACTGAAGGGCGAGGCCGAACCCGCGCTGGTGGGCCCCTGGACCATGGGCCGCGACAAGAAGAACCCCAAGCCGCTCGATGTGTCGGCCTTCCACACCCTGGTCAAGACTGCGAGCGAAGTGGTGCGGCGCCATGAGCAGCAACTGCACGCGCAGCTGAACAAGAGCGTGCACATCACCACCGCAGACGGCCATCGCCTGCGCGTGGCGCTGGCCATCGTGCCCGATGAGGAAGGCGCCACGGCCACGCTGAGCGCGCAGGACGAGCTGGGTGAAGAGGTTGCCCGTGCGTCCGCGCCGCCCACCTTCAAGCTCACACCCGCCAGCGCAGCGGCCTGGGCCGAAGGCGGGTTTCAGCGCGTGCGCTGAGTGCGCCGCAAACCATCAATCACCGTTCACGCTGGGCCTGTCGAAGCGCTGCGCAAGGCTTCGACAGGCTCAGCCCGAACGGACGTTGGCGGTGCGTGGATCGTCAAACAACGCCCAAACCACATGCGCAGCGGATGTCCAGGCCAATCGCCTTGGTGACCATGCTGGCTTCGACGACCTCCTAAAATCCCAACCGTCGGCCTCGAATGACCTTCGGGGCCGACAGCGTTCTCAGGGCGGGGTGGAATTCCCCACCGGCGGTATTTGTTGGCTGAAAGGTCGGCAAGAGCCCGCGAGCGCCTGCGGTGCCGTTCTTCGGAACAGGCCTGCAGGGTCAGCAGATCTGGTGCGAAACCAGAGCCGACGGTCACAGTCCGGATGAAAGAGATCGCGAAACCCACAGCACCCGCCATGGGTGGCTGGGCCACAGCGTTTGCCCGCGTGCCTGTTGGCGTGCTGGCATGGGCGACGGCCTGCGCCGCCTTGTGGGGGCGCAGTGTTCGCGCGCGCCCTGATTCTGGTACGACCTGTTTTGAGGAACCCATGAATCAGTCTTCTGCTACTTCTTCCGTCTCTCCCCTGGCCCCTGCAGCCGCCCATCGTGGCGCCCGCGTGGCCATCATCAGTGCCAGCTGGCACCAGGACATCGTGCACCAGGCGCGCGACGCGGCCCTGGCCGAGTTCGACCGCCACGGACTGCCGCCCGCGCAGGTGGCGCTGTTCGACGTGCCCGGCGCGTTCGAGATTCCGCTGTTGGCCCGCAAGCTCGCGCGCAGCGGGCGCTACGACGCCATCGTGGCCTGCGCGCTGGTGGTCAACGGCGGCATCTACCGCCACGAGTTTGTGACCACCGCCGTCATCGACGGCCTGATGCGCGTGCAGCTCGACACCGAGGTGCCCGTGATGTCGGCCGTGCTCACGCCGCGCGACTTCCATGACCACGAAGACCATGTGCGCTTCTTCCGCGAGCATTTCGTGAAAAAAGGCACCGAGGTGGCCCAGGCCTGCCTGCAGACCATGGCCTACCTGCGCAAGCTGGCATCGCCCACGCTGGCCACCCCCCAGCAGGCCACGCCTGCGGTGGCCGAGGCCGTAGCAGCCTGAGCGGACCTGGCGCCACTCTCTGCCACGCCCGTCAATACTGTATTGCTATTAAATATGTAGCTATAAAGGCTTTATGGGCGCGCGGTAGCGGCCTTTTTTATCCGTAAAAGACCGCTCAGGTCGCGGCCAGCCGGGGCTGGCGGCCCATGGGCGCCGTGGGGTGTGCCAGGGCCGGGGCATCTGTCTCTGCCAGCCGGAACACCGCCACCGCCTGCACCAGCTGCTGCGCCTGCACCTTCAGGCTGTCGGCGGCGGCGGCACTTTGTTCGACCAGCGCCGCGTTCTGCTGCGTGGCCTGGTCCATCTGCATCACCGCTTCACCCACCTGGGCCACGCCCGCGCTCTGTTCGCTGCTGGCCGCGCTGATCTCGCCCACGATGTCGGTCACGCGGCGGATGGAGGCCACCACCTCGGTCATGGTGGCACCCGCCTTGTCCACCAGCGTGGTGCCCAGCTCCACGCGCTCCACGCTGGCGTGGATCAGACCCTTGATCTCCTTGGCGGCTTCGGCGCTGCGCTGCGCGAGGTTGCGCACTTCGCTGGCCACCACGGCAAAGCCCCGGCCTTGTTCACCAGCCCGGGCCGCCTCGACGGCGGCATTCAGCGCCAGGATGTTGGTCTGGAAGGCAATGCCGTCGATCACGCTGATGATGTCGGCGATCTTCTTGCTGCTGTCGTTGATGCCCTTCATGGTGGTCACCACCTCGGCCACCACGTCGCCACCCTGCACGGCGACGGTGCTGGCGCTCACCGCCAGCTGGTTGGCCTGGCGCGCGTTTTCGGCATTGGCCTGCACGGTGGAACTGAGCTCTTCCATCGATGCCGAGGTCTCTTCCAGCGCGCTGGCCTGCTGCTCGGTGCGCGCACTCAGGTCGTTGTTGCCCTGCGCGATCTCGGTGCTGGCGGCGGCCACGCTGTCGGCGTTGTTGCGCACGTTGCTCACCACGCGCGACAGGCTTTGCTGCATGGCATGCAGTGCGTTGAGCAGCATCGCAATCTCGTCCTTGCCCTGCACATGTGCGGCCACGGTGAGGTCGCCGCTGGCCACGGCCTGCGATACGCGCACCGCGTTGTCCAGCGGGTTCACCACCGTGCGGCTGAAGGCCACGGCCCCCGCAATGCCCAGGGCGCATACCACCAGCATCACGCCCAGGCTGATGGTGGTGGCGCGCTGCGCGGTGGCGGCGGCGCGTTCGGCCACCTCGCTACTGGCCTTGGCAATCAGGTCGCCCGCCTGGTCCAGCAGTTGCGAGGGCTCGCGGTCCATGCCCGCCACGGCCTTGTCGCCCGCCTGCGGGTCGTGGTCGGCGGCCTTGAAGGCCTCCAGCCCCTTGCGGTAGGCCGCGCCCATGCGCTCGTGCGCCTGCGCAAACTGGCTCACGCGCTCGCGCCCGTCGCCAGGGGGCAGGGCGGCCATGAGCTTTTGCGCCTCGTCCTTGATGGCCTTTTCCTGCTTTTCAAACGCGGTCCAGTAGCGCGTGAGCTGGGCCGGGTCCTTGCCGCGCAGCAGCACGTTTTTCCATTCCTGCACCTGCACCTTGAAGCTGTTGAGCATGGACGAGGCCCGCCGCTCGTTTTCAAAGCTTTGCGCCACCGTGGTCTGGTAGGTGTCCAGGGCCTGGTTCAGGCGGCTGATGCCAAACAACGCCGCCGAAAACAGCAGCAGCAAGGCCACTGTGAAGGCGAGGGGGAGCTTGAGGCTGAGCTTCATGGCGGACTCCTTGGTTTTGTGGCAACCAGCGTGGGGGAGTGAAGAAGACTGCAGATAGGCACCAAAAACGCCGCTGGGGCCGCGAAATGGGGGGCTTCACCGCATTGTGGAGCGTTTGTAATTTTTTGTACAAGCATTTTGCTGGGCGGCGCGGGTAAGATCCCGCCCTGCGCGGACGCAAGCCGCGCCCGGGCCTGCGGACAGGGTGCAACCCACTTGCCTACTGACTCCTTGAGTTGTTGTTTTCCCCCTTTGTGCTGCCGGAACTGCAGGCCGTCGGCGTCCGATGCACGGAGGTACTCGTGAAACGTCTTCCCCCCCGGCCCGACCTGGGCCATCTCAAGAAACAAGCCAAAACCCTGCTGGCCGAGGCCCGCGCAGGCGATGCCGCCGCACTGGCGCGCCTGGCGCCGCTGGCCTTGCCCGCAGGCACCGACCTGCGCCTGCACCATGCGCAGTGGTGCCTGGCGCGTGAGCATGGCTTTGCCTCGTGGCCACAGTTCCAGGCCTTTGTGCTGGCGCGCCGTGCGCTGGCAGACGACCCCGCACGCGCCGTGCTGCTGTGGCTGCGGCTGGTCTACGCAGGCGACATCGCCGGTGGCAACCACACGGCGCGGCCCGCGCTGGCCGAGCAGCTCTGGGCCGAGGGCGCCGTGCCGCAGGCGGAGCAGGACATCTGGCTGGCCTGTGCCGTGGGCGATGTGGCCCGGCTGCGCGATCAGGTGGCGCGCGAAACCGCCTGGGTGCACCAGCCCGGCGGGCCGCTGCAGCTGCCGCCGCTGCTCGCCGTCACCCATTCCAGCCTGGCGCGGCTGCCCGCGTTTGCCGACCGGCTGCAGGCCTGCGTGGCCCTGTTGCTGGAGGCAGGCGCCGATGCGAACCAGCGCGTGGGCAACCGCTGGCCGCCCGCATCGCTGCAGGCGCCCGATGCCGCGCACCCGCTGTCGGCCCTGTACGGCGCGGCCGGTGCCCAGCACCACGCGGGCATCACCCGGCTGCTGCTGGATGCGGGCGCCAGCCCCAACGATGGCGAGTCGCTGTACCACGCGCTGGGCAGCCTGGAGTGCACGCGGCTGCTGCTGCAGGCCGGTGCGCGCGTGCCGGGCACCAATGCGCTGCACCGCGTGCTGGACCTGGACGACCTGCCTGCACTGCAGCTGCTGCTGGCCCATGGCGCCGACCCCAACGAACCCCTGGGCGGCAGCGCCCCCGGCGCCGCGCCGCTGCTGTGGGCGCTGCGCCGCCGCCGGTCGCTGGCGCATGTGCAGGCGCTGGTCGCCGCAGGGGCAGATCCACAAGTGTGCACGGCCGAAGGCACGCCCGCGCACCTGCAGGCGCTGCGCTACGGCTTGCCGGATGTGGCGGCTTTTTTGCGTGGCGTGCTGGGCGTGGCAGCGCCTCCCGCCGACGAGCGTTTTGTAGCGGCCTGTGCGCAAGGCGACGAAGCCCAGGCGCGCGCACTGCTGGCCGCGCAGCCTGGCCTGGTGCAGGGCTTGTTGCCCGCCCATCAGCGCCTGCTGCCCGAGCTGGCCGCGCAGCCGGACTGCGGCGATGCCGTGCGGATCATGGTGCGTCTGGGCTGGCCTATCGACACGCCGGGTGGCGACTGGGCGGGCACGGCGCTGCACCATGCCATCTTCCGGGGCGATGCGGCGCTCACCCGCTTTGTGCTGGAGCATGGCGCGCGCTGGCAGGCGCAGCACGGTTTTGAGGACAACGCCTGCGGTGCGCTCGCCTGGGGTTCCATCAACACACCGGAGCCAGGCGGCGACTGGGCAGGCTGCGCACAGGCGTTGCTGGACCACGGTCTGCCCCCCGCTGCGCCGGACTCGAATGGGTCGGATGCCGTCTGGCTCGATGGCCGCCTGATGCACTTTTCGGACGAGGTGACGGACTGCCTGCTGGCGGCGGCAGAACTGCCGGTGCAGTCCGCGCAGCCCGTGCAGTAACCCCAGAAGGACCAACGCCCCGCATCCTGTCGGCGCGGGGCGTTGTGGCGTGGATGGAAAAGCGTGCCGCTACACCACGCCCTGGGCCCGCAGCGCGGCAATGCGCGCCGCATCCAGTCCCATCTCTGCAAGCACTTCATCGGTGTGCTGCCCCAGCGCAGGCGGCGCATTGCGCAGCACGGGCGGCGTGGCCGACAGGCGCAGCGGGCTGGCCACGCCGGTGATCTGCTGCACCTTGTCGGTGGCGGCCTCGCCGTCCTTCCAGCGCGGCAGCGTCACGGCCAGGCCCCGGGCCTGCACCTGCGCGTCGTCAAACGCCTGGGCAATGGTGTTGATGGGGCCGCAGGGCACGGCCTTGTCTTCCAGCAGCGTGATCCAGTCGGCTGTGGTGCGCGTGCGGGTCACGGCCTCCATGGCGGGAATCAGCGCGGTGCGGTTTTGCACGCGCAGGGTGTTGGTCGCAAAACGCCGGTCGCTGGCCCACTGGGGCTGCTCGGCGGCGGTGCAAAAGCGCTGGAACTGGCCGTCGTTGCCAATGGCCAGCAGCATGTTGCCGTCGGCGGTTGGGAAGTCCTGGTAGGGCGCCAAGCTCGGGTGGCTGTTGCCCATGCGGCCGGGCGCCTTGCCGGTGGCAAGGAAGCCCGAGGCCTGGTTGGCCAGCACGGCCATACCCACGTCGAGCAGCGCCATGTCGATGTGCTGGCCCTGGCCCGTGCCGTTCACCGCGTTGTCGCGCACGTGCAGTGCGGCCAGGATGGCGTTGCTGGCGTACAGGCCGGTGAACAGGTCGATGACGGCCACGCCCACGCGCATCGGGCCGCCGCCGGGCTGGTTGTCTGCCTGGCCGGTGATGCTCATCAGGCCCGTCATGGCCTGCACCATCAGGTCGTAGCCTGCGCGCTCGGCGTAAGGCCCGTCTTGTCCAAAGCCGGTGACGGAGCAGTAGATGAGGCGCGGGTTGAGTGCGCGCAGGCTCTCATGGTCCAGGCCGTACTGCTTGAGGCCACCGACCTTGAAGTTCTCCACCACGATGTCCGCCTCTTGCGCCATCTGCTTGATAAGCGCCTGCCCGTCGGGCGAGGCCATGTCGATGGTGACGGAACGCTTGTTGCGGTTGCAGGCGGTGTAGTAGCTGGCCTGGTTGGTGTCGTTGCCCTCGGCGTCTTTCAAGAAGGGCGGACCCCACTGGCGCGTGTCGTCGCCCACGCCGGGGCGCTCCACCTTGACCACATCCGCGCCCAAGTCGGCCAGCACCTGGGTGCACCAGGGCCCGGCCAGCACGCGGGAGAGGTCGAGCACCTTGATGCCTGCGAGGGCGCCAGCGTTGGAGGGGGAGGTGGTCATGGTTTTGATGAACTATGAATTTGATAGCTGCCAGCGCTTATCCAATAAGCGCTAGCGACCTAAAGTACTGGGAATTTGCGGCGATGCGCCCTGAACGCCCCCTCTCCCCTCGCGGGAGAGGGTTGGGGAGAGGGGCGATGAGGCATAACGTATGCGTCGCTGCCTCCTCTCCCCTTGCCCCTCTCCCGCGAGGGGAGAGGGGAGTTCCATACCTCAGTTGGCAAACGCAGCAATGCCCGTCTGCGCACGGCCCAAAATCAGCGCGTGCACATCGTGCGTGCCTTCGTAGGTGTTCACCACTTCCAGGTTCACCAGGTGGCGGGCCACGCCAAACTCGTCGCTGATGCCGTTGCCGCCCATCATGTCGCGGGCCAGGCGGGCAATGTCCAGCGCCTTGCCGCAGCTGTTGCGCTTGATGATGGAGGTGCCTTCCACGCTGGCCGTGCCCGCGTCCTTCATGCGGCCAAACTGCAGGCAGGCCTGCAGGCCGATGGCGATCTCGGTCTGCATGTCAGCCAGCTTCTTCTGGATGAGCTGGTTGGCGGCCAGGGGGCGGCCGAACTGCTTGCGGTCCAGCGTGTACTGGCGGGCGGTGTGCCAGCAGAACTCGGCCGCACCCAGGGCGCCCCAGGCGATGCCGTAGCGCGCGCTGTTCAGGCAGGTGAACGGGCCCTTCAGACCTTGCACTTCAGGGAAGGCGTTTTCTTCTGGCACGAACACGTCGTCCATCACGATCTCGCCGGTGATGGAGGCGCGCAGGCCCACCTTGCCGTGGATGGCGGGGGCTGTCAGGCCCTTCATGCCCTTCTCCAGAACGAAGCCGCGAATCGGGCCGACCGCGCCGCCTTCGGACACTTCCTTGGCCCAGACCACGAACACGTCGGCCACAGGGCTGTTGGTGATCCACATCTTGCTGCCTTTGAGCTTGTAGCCACCATCGACCTTGTAGGCGCGCGTGGCCATGCTGCCGGGGTCAGAGCCGTGGTCGGGCTCGGTCAGGCCAAAGCAGCCGATCCACTCGCCGCTGGCGAGTTTGGGCAGGTACTTCTGGCGCTGGGCTTCGCTGCCGAATTCATAAATGGGCACCATCACCAGCGAGCTTTGCACGCTGGCCATCGAGCGGTAGCCTGAATCCACACGCTCTACTTCGCGGGCGATCAGGCCGTAGGCCACATAGCTCAGGCCGGGGCCGCCGTATTGCTCGGGGATGGTGGGGCCCAAGAGGCCCACTTCGCCCATCTCGCGGAAGATGCTCACGTCCATCTTTTCGTGGCGGAAGGCGTCCAGCACGCGGGGTGCCAGCTTGTCCTGGCAATACGCTGCGGCGGCGTCGCGAATGGCGCGCTCGTCGTCGGTCAGTTGCTGGCTCAGGAGGAAAGGGTCATCCCATTGAAAAGCGGCGTGGGCCATGTGTGTCTCCAGGTCGGAAAGGGGGTGAGGAAAAAACGAATCTGGGGCGCATCGTAGGCCTGGGGGCAGTGGCCTGCAAGCGAGTTCTTTTCATCCAGACATGCGTTTATGGAATGTATGGAATACTTGCCGCAGCTAGCTTCAAGGGCTGGTGGCTTCTTCACAAGTTCCTCTTCATCATGCGACGCAACATTCCATCGACCCAAGCCCTGGCCTGTTTTGAAGTCGCCGCCCGCCACGAGAGCTACACCCGCGCCGCGCAGGAGCTGTCGCTCACGCAAAGCGCTGTGTCGCGCCAGATCCAGGCGCTGGAAGAGTTTTTGGGCGTGGCGCTGTTTCGCCGCACGCGCCACGGCGTGGTGCTGACGCCCGCCGGAGCGCACTACGGCCGCCAGGTGGCGCGCTGGCTGCAGGGGCTAGAGCGCGACACGCTCGATGTGATGGCCCACCAGGGCGAGGGCGGCACGATCACGCTGGCGGCGGTGCCCACCTTTGCCACGCGCTGGCTCATACCGCGCCTGCCGCAGCTGGCACAGGCGCACCCCGACATCGTGGTGCACATCGACACGCAGACACGGCCTTTTCTGTTTGCCGACACCACGTTTGATGCCGCGCTGTATGCGGGCACGCCCGAGCAGGTGAGCAACTGGCCCGGCGTGCAGGCGCAACTGCTGATGCACGAAGATGTGGTGCCCGTGTGTGCCCCGCGCCTGCTCGAATCGGCCGCGCCCCGGGGCCGGGGCCGCGCCCACCAGCCCGTGGCGGCCGAGGCGCTGGCCGAGCTGCCGCTGCTGCAGCAAAGCACGCGCCCGTATGGCTGGCGGCAGTGGTTTGATGCGATGGGGGTGGATGCGCCGCACGCGCTGGATGGCCCGCGCTACGAGCTGTTCTCCATGCTCGCCGTGGCCGCCACGCATGGCATGGGTGTGGCGCTGATACCGCCCCTGCTGATCGAGGCCGAACTCGCCAGCGGCGAGCTGGTGGTGGCCTGCAACCGTCCCCTGCGCGGCGAGCGTGCCTACTACCTCATCAGCCCCGCGCAGGCCCAGCCGCCGGTGCTGGCCACCTTTGCGCGCTGGTTGCAGCACATGGCCGAAGCGGGTGGTGCCCCGGTTGCGGGATGACGCGCTTGCATTGCCCCTGGCGCTGAACTAATCTGGTTGCGCGGAAGTCAGTCTTTCTTTCACCAACCCCGTTGGAGAGCGACCACCATGACCACCTACCACGCTCCGCATTTCGATCCCACCGTGGACGAGATCGCAACCCTCAAGCAACTTGAGATGGGCGAAGTCATCACGCTGCCCCACGCGCTCAAGGACCATGTTTCCGGGCGCCTGCTGGAGTGGGGGTTTGTCACCAAGGGACC
The DNA here is from genome assembly GCF_059424825.1 of Acidovorax sp. GW101-11A03. Taxonomy (NCBI): domain Bacteria; kingdom Pseudomonadati; phylum Pseudomonadota; class Betaproteobacteria; order Burkholderiales; family Comamonadaceae; genus Acidovorax; species Acidovorax sp. GW101-11A03. The sequence continues at coordinate 80,793 of NZ_JBWKZU010000003.1, forward strand.
TGGGGGAGAGCTGTCCATCACGGCCAGCGGCCGCCAATTGATTCGGCGGCAGGACAACTAGGTTTTTTGCGGGGGCGGTCCTCAACCGCCCGGCCCTGCCTTTGGCAGCGCCCGTTCTCTGCCGGATATCACCCGCCCATCAGCCGCCGCAGCCAGGACTTTGGTTTTTCCAGATCGGCCAGGGTTTCGGCGCAGGTCTCTGCGCTGCTGGTTTGCCCCTCCAGCGTGTACAGGTGCTGGGCTTTGAGCAGCAGGGCCCGCGCTTCTTCCTTCTTGCCCAGCCGGCCCAGCGCCTTGCCCCGGCCCCAGTGGCAATAGGGCACGCTGATGCCCCGCGCAATCAACTGTTCAAACCGCTGCGCGGCCTGCGCATGGTCTCCGGCGTCGAGCAGCGCGGTGGCGTAGTTCAGGGCCACGGTGCCGTCGTCGGGGTGGGAGGCGCACCAGGCGTCGAACACCTGCAGCGCCTCCTTGGTGCGGTCCAACGCCAGCAGCGCACGCGCACGGTGCTCGCGAGGCGCCCACTGCGCGGGCTGCAGTGCCATGGCGACCTCTGCCACGGCCAATGCGCGCGTGGCCTCGCCCTTGTTGGGGCGTCCGTTGTGCAGCAGGCAGAAGGCCAGGTTGTTGTGGGCGCGGTAGCTTTCGGGGTCGTCGGCGATGGCTTGCTCGAAATAGGGGCGGGCGGCGTCAAGCTCGCCCATGTTCTTGAGCGTGGCGCCCAGCAGGTTGGTCAGGAACTCACCCTGCAGCTCCTGCGCCTGCTCCATCGCCCGCAGGGGCTGGAGTGCGGCGGGGTAGTCGGCGCGGTCGAAATGGATCGTGGCCTCCAGCACCCGGTGCTGCGTGGATGTGGGATCTGCCTGTTTCAGGCGCTGCAGGTCTGCCAGCGCGGCATCCAGCTGCTCCAGGTCGCGGTAGCAGCGGGCGCGGCCAGCGCGGGGCCAGTCCCAGTCGGGTTCGCGCTCAAGCAGGTCGCTCCACTCGTCGATGGCGTCCTGGTAGCGGTCCAGCTTCTCCAGGCAGGCCGCCCGGTTGTGCTGCACGTTGTTGATGCGCCCCATCTTCTGGCGCGCAATGTCCAGAAACTCGATGGCTTTCCTGGGGCTCTTTTTCATCAGCAGCGTGCCCAGGTTGTATTCGATGGCCATGTGGTAGCTGTGCATGGGCACCTGCGCCGCGCGGATCAGGGCAATGGCCTCGTCCTCGCGGCCCAGCTCGCACAACACCTGCATCAGCAGGTTGTGCGCGCGAAAACTTGCGGGGTGGGCCTGGCAGGCCTGCCGGTAGCAGGCGGCGGCTTCTTCGGGCGCGTCTAGCGCCTTGTGGACCTTGCCCAGCGTGATCAGCGTGTCCAGGTGCGTGGGGTGGGTAGCCAGCACCTGTCGCCCCAGGGTCAGTGCCTCCTGCAGCGCGGCCCCGCCTTCGGCGTGTGCAAGCAGGCAGCGCACCCAGGCATTGCCCCAGTGTGCGGCGTCCAGTGCCTGGGCCGCCTGCAGGTCGCTGCGCGCGGCCTCTGCATCTTCCAGCCGCAAGTGGATGCGAGCGCGGGCCTGCAGGGCCTCGCAGGCCGTTGGAAAGCTCTGGACGATGGAGTCCGCCAGCTCCAGGTCGTGGTCGTCGATGTCGTCGGCCGCCATGAGGGTGGCCAGCAGTTGGTGAAGCTCGCCCGTTGCGGGTGTGGCGGTGGTGGTCATGGCGATGGAGTTCCCTCTCGGATGGGCGTGGCGCTGAGTGCATCCCTTGGGTCGCAGCCCCTGGCCCGGGGGGGGAAGGGGTTGTGTAAGGGGGCGAATTCAGCGTTCCCTGGTAGTTGGTCTTGTGCTCTGGGCGCGGCAAGGTGGCGCGCGCTGTTTATAGAGGCTGTTGGCCCGTCGCAGCCCGCCCGAGGGCCTGGATTGGTAAGCAGATGTTTTGCGCCCCCTGTTTTGGCGAGGGCCTGGCGGGTGCGGTTGCGGGGCGGCGCACAGTGCCCAATTCAGTGGCATCTGCCGGGGTATTCGCGAGGGCAGGGCAGCCGCCGGGTTCTCGCTCTATCCTGCGGCCTTCTTTGCGAGGTCTGCGCATGTTTCCTCTTCGCACCACCCTGGGTGTGGTTGGCTTGGTGTTGGCCGGCCTGCTGATGGCGGGCTGCAGCACCGTGAAGCTGGCCTACAACCAAGCCCCACAGCTGCTGTCGTGGCAGCTCAACCGGTACCTGGACCTGACGCAGCCGCAGGCCGAGCGGGTGCGCGACGAGCTGGCCGATCTGCACCGCTGGCACCGCGACATCCTGCTGCCCGAGCACGCCGGGCTGCTGCAAAAGCTGCGCCAGCAGCTGCCCGCCCCCATGTCCGCCGAGCAGGCCTGCCGCGCCTATACCGACCTGCGAACCCAGATCGACCAGCTGCTGGCCCGGGCCGAGCCCTCGCTGGTGTGGCTGGCCTCGGACCTGAGCGAGTCCCAGATCCGCAGCCTGCAGAAAAAGCAGGCCGACAGCAATGCCGACTGGAAAAAAGAGTGGCTGGACCTGCCCCCGGACAAGCTGCGCGAGCACCGCTACCAGCTGCTGCTGTCGCGCACCCAAGACTTCTACGGCACCCTGCAAGAGCCCCAGAAGGCCGCGCTGCGCAGCTACATTGCCCAGTCATCCTTTGACCCGCAGCGCACCTATGCCGAGCGCCAACGCCGCCAGCAAGACCTGGTGCAGGTGCTGCGCAAGATCGCCGCAGAGCGCGGCAACACCGAGCAGGCCCGCACCCTGCTGCGCGGCTACCTGGCCCGCCTCAACACATCCCCCGATGCCGCCTACCAGCGCTACGCCGCCACGCTGGTGGACGAAGGCTGCGCCGGGTTTGCACTGGTGCACAGCGCCATGACCCCCGCCCAGCGCCTGCAGGCTGTGGCCTCCATCGGGGCCTACGAGCAGGACTTCATCGCCCTGGCGGCGCAGCGCGTGGCGCCCTGACTGGGTGCAGCCAGGGTGGCAACCGGGCAACAAACCGATGGCATTGCCCGCCCATTGGAGGGATCATCGGGGCTCTTGGCACCTGCAGGAGACCCCCATGAACCAGGCTGTCTATCTGAAGCTCAAGGGCATCGTGATCCAGGACCTCATCAAAAACCCGCGCCGCGTGTCGTTTCACGAGCGGGAACTCAAGAGCGAAGGGCTGACGCCGGAGTACCGGCGCGCTGTGGAAGAGGCGCTGGAGGAGTTGCGCGCTGCGCAGCGGCGCAGGGGGTAGACACCCAGGCCAATAAAAAAGTCCGCAAGAGGCAGTGCTCTTGCGGACTTGTTCGTGGTGCCCGGGGCCGGAATCGAACCGGCACGCCTTGCGGCGGGGGATTTTGAGTCCCCTGCGTCTACCAATTTCACCACCCGGGCTGGAATTCGTGAAGCCCCAAATTATGGCACAGTAGGGCGCATGAAATATCCGACGATTGAAGACGCGGTGGGCAACACGCCGCTGGTGGCGCTGCAGCGCATTGGGGCGCAGGACAACGCGGCGCGTGGCAATGTGGTGCTGGGCAAGCTGGAGGGCAACAACCCGGCGGGTTCGGTCAAGGACAGGCCCGCGCTGTCGATGATCCGCCGCGCCGAGGAGCGGGGCGACATCCGGCCCGGCGACACGCTGATCGAGGCCACGTCGGGCAACACCGGCATTGCGCTGGCGATGGCCGCAGCCATCAAGGGCTATCGCATGGTGCTGGTGATGCCCGAGGATTTGTCCATCGAGCGTGCGCAGACCATGAAGGCCTTTGGCGCGGAGCTGGTGCTCACGCCCAAGAGCGGTGGCATGGAGCACGCCCGCGACCTGGCCGAGGCCATGCAAAAACGTGGCGAGGGCAAGGTGCTGGACCAGTTTGCCAACCCCGACAACCCGCGCATCCATTACGAAACCACGGGCCCCGAGATCTGGGAGCAGACCGGTGGGCGCATCACCCACTTTGTGAGCGCGATGGGCACCACGGGCACGATCACGGGCGTGTCGCGGTTCCTCAAAGAGAAGAACCCCGGCATCCAGATCATTGGTGCGCAGCCTGAAGAAGGCTCGCGCATTCCGGGCATCCGCAAGTGGCCGCAGGAGTATCTGCCCAAGATTTACGACGCCAGCACCGTGGACGAGCTGGTGTATGTGAGCCAGGACAACGCCGAAGACATGTGCCGCCGTCTGGCGCGCGAAGAGGGCATCTTTGCTGGCATCTCGGCCGCCGGTGCGTGCTGGGTGGCGCGGCAGATTGCCGCGCGCGAGAGCAACGCCACCATCGTGTTTGTGGTGTGTGACCGGGGCGACCGGTATCTGTCCACCGGCGTGTTCCCGGCGTGAAGCAAGGCCCTGGCCACACGCCGCCGGGGCTGAGAAGATGAAAAAAAAATGGCCGCTTGCGCGCGATGAATAAGCGCTGGTAGCTATCAAAATAATAGTAATTCATGCACTACGAAGTTCGCCACTGCACCCACTGCGGCACCGCGCTGCAGCCCATCACCCTGGCCGAAGACGGTGGCGACAAGGAGCGCCTGCGCTGCCCCGCCTGCGGCTGGACCCACTGGAACAACCCCACGCCGGTGCTGGCCGCGATTGTGGAGGTGGACGGCAAGGTGCTGCTGGCGCGCAACGCGGCCTGGCCCGTCAAGATGTTTGCGCTGATCACCGGCTTCATGGAGGCGGGCGAGTCGCCCCAGGAGGGCATTGCGCGCGAGGTGAAGGAAGAAACCAACCTTGATGTGCAGGCCACCACGCTGGTGGGCGCGTATGAGTTCCTGCGCATGAACCAGATCATCATTGCCTACCACGTGGTGGCCACGGGGCAAGTCAAACTGTCGCCCGAGCTGGTTGACTACCGGTTTTACGACCTGCATGAACTCAAATGCTGGCCTGCGGGCACGGGCTACGCGCTGGCCGACTGGCTGCGCACGCGGGGGCACGAGCCCGTGTTCTTCACGGCAGAGGAAAATGAGGAGCGCCGCCGAGGCCTGAACCTGCCGCCCAAGGACTAGAAGAGAACCACACCATGGACATCCACAAAGAAATCGACACCCGGGGCCTGAACTGCCCCCTGCCCATCCTCAAGGCCAAGAAGGCACTGTCTGACATGGCCAGCGGCCAGCTGCTCAAGGTGGTGGCCACCGACAGCGGCTCGCTGCGCGACTTCCAGGCGTTTGCCAAGCAGACGGGCAACGAGCTGGTGGAGCAGCAGACGGTGGGTGAGGAGTTCATCCACGTCCTGCGTCGGCGCTAGTCCATAAGATAAACAAAAAAATGGCCAAAAAAATAGCTGCCAGCGCGCACTGGGCAAGCGCTGGCAGCTATTGATTTAGAAGCGCTTGAGGCGCTCCCAGCGTAGGTTGGGGCTGTGGCTTACAGCGCCAGGCCTTTCAGATACTCCCGGAAGTGCGCGCCCACCTGCGGGTGCTGCAAGGCCAGTTCCACGGTCGCTTCCAAAAAACCTTCCTTGCTGCCGCAGTCATAGCGCTTGCCCTGGTACTGGAAGGCGTACACGGCTTCGTGCTGCATCAGGCGGGCGATGCCGTCGGTGAGCTGGATCTCCCCGCCCACGCCGCGTGGCTGGTTGCGGATCTCGTCGAACACACCGGGCGTGAGGATGTAGCGGCCTGCCACGCCCATGCGCGAGGGGGCGACATCGGCCTTGGGCTTTTCCACAATGCGTTCAATGCGGATCAGCGGGCCGCCTGCGGGCTCGCCCGCCACGATGCCGTACTTGTGCACCTGGTCTTCCGGCACTTCCTGCACGGCAATGACCGAGCGGCCTTGCTGGCGGAAGGCGGTGGCCATCTGGGCCAGCACGGGCTGGCCGCCGGGGGGGCCGACCATCAGGTCATCGGCCAGCAGCACGGCAAAGGGTTCCTTGCCCACCAGGGGCTCGGCGCACAGCACAGCGTGGCCCAGTCCCAACGAGCGGGGCTGGCGCACAAAGGCGCAGTCCATGTCGTCGGGCTGGATGGAGCGCACCAGGGCCAGCAGTTCCTTCTTGTTGGCGGCTTCCAGCTCGGCCTCCAGCTCATACGCCGTGTCGAAATGGTCTTCGATGGCGCGCTTGCTGCGGCCGGTCACGAAGATCATGTGGCGGATGCCAGCGGCATAGGCTTCTTCCACGGCGTACTGGATCAGCGGCTTGTCCACCACGGGCAGCATCTCCTTGGGCGATGCCTTGGTGGCGGGCAAAAAGCGCGTGCCCAGGCCGGCAACGGGGAAAACGGCCTTGCGGACGGTGGTGGCAACAGTCATGGGTCTCCTTGATGGCGGGGTGTGGTGTGTTGTTGTCGTCGCGGTTATGCAAGTGTCAGGCCAGGGGATGACTGGCCCGTGTCCTTTTTCAGCCCAGGCGGCCCAGCTGGTCGCGCAGGCGGGTCAGCGTGGCGCCAAAGTCGGCGATGCGCTTCTTCTCCTGGTCGATCACGGCCGGTGGCGCCTTGGCCACAAAGGCTTCGTTCGAGAGCTTGTTGTTGGCCTTGGTGATTTCGCCCTCGATGCGGGCGATTTCCTTGGACAGACGGGCCTTCTCGGCGGCCACGTCGATCTCCATGTACAGCGCCAGGCGGGCCTCGCCCACCACGGCCACGGGCGCGGCCTGTGCGGCGGCGGCCCAGGCGGCCTCGTCGTCAAACACCTTGACCTCGCTGAGCTTGGCCAGCGCCTGCAGCACCGGAGCCACGCCGCGCATGAAGTCGGTGTCGCCCACGGTGTACAGGGGCAGGCGGGTGGAGGGGGACACGTTCATCTCGCCACGCAGTGCGCGGCAAGCGTCCACCAGCCCCTTCACGCGGCCCATGTGGGCAATCGCGGCTTCGTCGATCTTTTCCAGCTGGGCCTGCGGATAGCGGGCGATGCTGACCGACTCGCCGGGGATGCCCGCCACGGGTGCCACCACCTGCCATAGGGCTTCGGTGATGAACGGGATGATGGGGTGGGCCAGGCGCAGGATGGCTTCCAGCGTGCGGATCAGCGTGCGGCGGGTGGCACGTTGCTGCGCCTCGGTGCCGTTCTGGATCTGCACCTTGGCGATCTCCAGGTACCAGTCGCAGTACTCGTTCCAGACAAAGTCGTAGATCGTGTTGGCTACGTTGTCCAGGCGGTACTCTTCAAAGCCCTTGGCCACCTCGGCCTCGGTCTTTTGCAGCAGCGAGGTGATCCAGCGGTCGGCCTGGCTGAACTGCATGTACCCGTGGGCGCTGCCGCCGGGCTGGCATTCTTCCTTGGTGTGCTCTTTCAGGCCGCAGTCCTGGCCTTCGCAGTTCATCAGCACAAAGCGGCTGGCGTTCCAGAGCTTGTTGCAGAAGTTGCGGTAGCCCTCGCAGCGTTTGCTGTCGAAGTTGATGCTGCGGCCCAGCGATGCGAGCGCGGCAAACGTGAAGCGCAGCGCATCGGCACCGTAGGCCGGAATGCCCTCGGGGAATTCCTTTTGCGTGTTCTTGCGCACGGTGGGCGCGGTCTCGGGCTTGCGCAGGCCGGTGGTGCGCTTGTCCAGCAGCGGCTCCAGCGCAATGCCGTCGATCAGGTCCACCGGGTCGAGCACGTTGCCTTCGGACTTGGACATCTTCTTGCCCTGCGCGTCGCGCACCAGGCCGTGGATGTACACATGCTTGAACGGCACGCGGCCCGTGAAGTGCGTGGTCATCATGATCATCCGGGCGACCCAGAAGAAGATGATGTCGTAGCCCGTGACCAGCACGGTGCTGGGCAGGTACAGGTTGAAGTCGTCGGTTTCGGTGGTGCCTTGGTTCGGCCAGCCCATGGTGCTGAAGGGCACGAGGGCGGAGGAGTACCAGGTGTCGAGCACGTCTTCGTCGCGGCGCAGCGTCTTGCCTGGGGCCTTGGCTTGGGCCTCGGCCTCGTTGCGGGCCACGATCACGTTGCCGTCTTCGTCGTACCAGGCCGGAATCTGGTGGCCCCACCACAGCTGGCGGCTGATGCACCAGTCCTGGATGTTGTTCATCCACTGGTTGTAGGTGTTCACCCAGTTTTCGGGCACAAAGGTCACCTCGCCGCTGGCCACGGCGTCGATGGCCTTTTGCGCAATGCTCTTGCCGGTGGGGTCCTGGTCGGACGCCTTGCTCATGGCCACAAACCACTGGTCGGTCAGCATGGGCTCGACCACCTGGCCGGTGCGGGTGCAGATGGGCACCATGAGCTTGTGCTTCTTCACCTCGACCAGTGCGCCGATGGCTTCCAGGTCGGCCACCACGGCCTTGCGGGCCACGAAGCGGTCCATGCCTTGGTACTTGGCGGGGGCGTTCTCGTTGATGGTGGCCTGCAGCGTCAGCACCACGATCATCGGCAGCTTGTGGCGCTGGCCCACGGCGTAGTCGTTCTGGTCGTGCGCGGGGGTGACCTTCACCACACCGGTACCAAATTCCTTGTCCACGTACTCGTCGGCGATCACCGGGATCTGGCGGTCGCACAGCGGCAGGTTGACCATCTTGCCGATGAGGTGGGTGTAGCGTGCATCCTCCGGGTGCACCATCAGCGCCACGTCGCCCAGCATGGTTTCAGGCCGGGTGGTGGCCACCGTCAGGCTGCCCGATCCATCGGCCAGCGGGTAGGCGATGTGCCACAGCGAGCCGTCTTTTTCTTCGCTCTCGACTTCCAGGTCCGACACGGCGGACTGCAGCTTCGGGTCCCAGTTCACCAGGCGCTTGCCGCGGTAGATCAGGCCTTGTTCGTACAGCTTCACGAAGGTGTCGGTCACCACGGCGCTGAGCTTGTCGTCCATGGTGAAGTATTCGCGGCTCCAGTCCACGCTGTCGCCCATGCGGCGCATCTGGGTGGTGATGGTGTTGCCGGACTTTTCCTTCCACTCCCACACCTTGCTCACGAAGTTCTTGCGCGCCTCGGGCGGGGTGGGGCCCATGTCGTAGCGGCTGATGCCTTGCTCTTGCAGCTGGCGCTCCACCACGATCTGCGTGGCAATGCCGGCGTGGTCGGTGCCTGGCACCCAGACGGTGTTGAAGCCGCGCATGCGGTGGTAGCGCGTGAGGCTGTCCATGATCGTCTGGTTGAACGCATGGCCCATGTGCAGCGTGCCTGTCACGTTGGGGGGCGGCAGCTGGATCGAGAACGCGGGCTCGCCCGCTTGCGGCGCGCCCGTGCCACGGTGGCCTGCGGTGCCATATCCGCGCCTTTCCCATTCGGGGCCCCAGTGGGCTTCCAGTGCGGCAGGTTCAAAGGACTTGGACAGGCTGTCGAGGCCGGGTTGTGCTTGGGGCGTGCTCATGGGGTTTGGCAGAAGGAAGAGGCGGGCACAGGGCGCGCCTCAACGGTCAAGAGGGTGGACCGGGCATTTTACGGGAGTGTCGGCGGGTGCCTGGCGGCCTTTTCTCCTCGTCCAGGTCCCTCCGGCGTTCCGCCTGTCGGGCATTTCTCGCCAATTGTTACCTTGTCGCTCGACCGGGCCGCCGGGGCATCTTGATAATCCCGCCCGGTGGAGCAAGAGGGCCTTCGGAGAGGGAGGCTTGGCTCCATGCTTCGCCCGGGTCAAAAACATATAACCAATCGGTCCCACCCATGCATCTTTCCTCCGCACTTCGCGCGGGCCTTGCCAAGGTCTTTGTTTACGCGCTGCTCGCACTTTTTCTTATCCCGGCGTTGACCTTGGGGTTCAGCGTCTACGCACAGCGCGATCAGGACGCCGATTTTGTGGCCGACGTGGTCCAGCGCATCGACGCCGAAAAGGCCATGCCGCTGGCCGAGAAGCAGGCGCGCAAGGACTACTTCCGCAGCAACCCGCCGTCCACCATTTGCGACAACCACTCGGCCGAGGCCCAGGAGTACCGCGAGGCGCTGTGCGAGCGGTTTTCTGACGTGTGGCAGTTCCACATGGCGCACAAGGTGTCGTTCTGGACCCTGGTGGCCAGCGGCGTGCTGCTGGTGGTGGTGCTGGGCCTGGGGGCGCTGGCATTTGCCGACCGCACGCTGCAGTACAGCAGCTTTGTGGCGGGCTGGCGCCTGACCACCTGGGCCAGTGCCGCCGCGCTGGTGGTGCAGGGGGCGATGGCCGTGTGGCTGTCGTTCTGGGTCACGGCGTTCTTCTTTCACAAGTATTCGCCCAAGTTCATCATCATCGTGGGGCTGGCCGTGGCGGCGGGCGTGTTTGTGGCGGTGGCGGGGATCTTCAAGCGTGTGCAGTCTGACAACCATGCCGTGGGCGAGCTGGTGTCTGAAGACGATGCGCCCCTGCTGTGGAAGCGCATCCGCCACATGGCGCGCCGCCTCAAGACCGACCCGCCGCAGCACATCGTGGCGGGCATCGACGCCAACTTTTTTGTGACCGAGGCGCCGCTCACTGTGGGCCAGCAGACGCTCGCGGGCCGCACGCTGTTTGTCAGCCTGCCGCTGCTGCGCATCCTCGACCAGACCGAAGCCGACGCGGTGTTTGGCCACGAGCTGGCCCACCTGCGCGGCGGCGACACCCAGAGCAGCGCGCGGCTGGGCCCGAAGCTGGTGCAGTTTGACCATTACCGGCACGCGGTCCGCAGCGGCGGGCTGTCGGCCGTGGTGTCACCGGTGCTGGATCTGTTCCGCACCATCTTCGAATTTGCCCTGGCGCGCGACAGCCGGGAGCGCGAGTTCAAGGCCGACCGCATTGCCGCCAAGCTCATCTCGCCCGTCGCCATTGCGCAGTCGCTGGTCAAGATCGCGGCCTACGCGCAGTACCGTTTCAAGATCGAGGCCGAACTGTTTGGCCGCAACGAGCGGTACGACACCACCACGCTCGGCATCGCCCGCTTTGTGGCCCAGGGGCTGGCGCCCTACGCGGCGTCTGACGATTTTCTGGAGGCGATGAAGACGGCCAACGTGCCCCACCCGTTTGACACGCACCCCGCCATGCCCGAGCGCCTGCGCAATGTGGGCATGGCGCTGAAGGAGCGCGACTACGGCGCCATCGCCGTGCGCGCGCCCGCTGCCACCTGGGTGCAGGAGATTTTGACGGCCGACGCGATCGAGCAGCGCCTGTGGAGCGACTACGAACAGCAGTTTGCGCAGGACCATGAGCGCAGCCTGGCCTACCGCTACGAGCCCGCCACCGACGAAGAGCGCGCCCTGGTGCTGCGCTACTTTCCGCCCGTGGTGTTTGCACTCAAGGGGCAGAACACGGTGGAGGTCAGCATCGATGGCATACGCACCTCGGCCGACGAGACCACGGTGTTCTGGGACGCCATCAAGGCGCTGGAATTCAAGGAAAGCAGCCTTGGCAATGCGCTGGTCGTGACGCATCCCGAGAAGAACGCGCTGGGGCTGGGCGCCAAGACCAGCAAGATCAAGCTGTCCGGCCTCACCAAGGAAAAAGACCAGTTCAATGCCGTGGTGGGAGCGTACTGGCAGCGGCACCAGATCATGCGGGCGCAGCAACAGCCGCAACAGCAGTAACAACAGCCGCCGCATTCAGCGGCAGCGCCGCAGCGCCAACAGCAGTCGCTATTAAATGTATAGCTAAAGACGCTTGATAGCCGCGCGGTAGCGGCCATTTTTTCCCATTTTTCTGGGGCTGGCGTCATGTTCCACCCTGCGCGAGGGTGGTGGAACGTGGTGGGGTCAGGGCCAGTCAGCCCTTGACGAACTCTGGACGGTCGTTCTGCTGTGGCTTCAGCGGCGCGGCCACCTTGCCTTCGGCGCGTTCCTTGCGCCATTGCTCCTTGCGGGCCGTCCACTCGGCCAGGCGGGCGTGGGCCACGGTGCTGTCCTTGGCCATCTGTTCTTCGTTGGCCAGCTGGGCCGACAGCTCCAGGCGGATGCCGTTCGGGTCGAAGAAGTAGATGCTGTGGAAGATGTGGTGGTCGGTCACGCCCAGCACCTCGATGCCGTGGGCTTCCAGGCGCCGCTTGGTGTTCTCCAGCTCCTGCACCGTGTCCACACGGAAGGCGATGTGGTTGACCCACAGCGGCGTGTTGGGCGAGGGCTCGGCCTTCACGTCGTCGCCCAGGTCGAAGAAGGCGATGAACGAGCCGTCCTTCAGGCGGAAGAAGAAGTGCGTGTACGGGCAGTATTCGCCCGTGCTGGGCACGTAGTCGCTCTGGATGATGTGGTACAGCGGCAGGCCCAGGATGTCTTCGTAGAACTGGCGCGTCTCCTCGGCATCACGCGCCTTGTAGGCGTAGTGGTGCAGCTGCTGGATGGGCGCGGGCGGGGGCAGGGTGGCCAGGTCAGGCTTCTTCAGGGCAGCGTTCATGCGGAGTCTCCTCAAATTGATGTCTGTAATTCTACTATTCGTAATTGATTTACGTTAAGTTAATTTTCATAAGGGCGTGATTGCGGTAAATTCCGCACTCGTCCTTCTTTGCCCTGAGGTATTCGTCCGATGCGCCTGTAAGCCCCCCCAAGCCTTTCCTTCCTGCTGGCCCCGTGCCAGGTCAGGCGGTTGTATGTCTTGTCTGGAGTGCTTTGCATGGCGAAATCTTCATCCTGGGGCGACTACGCCCATCGCAGCCGCAGCGCTGCTGCCGCTTCGGCGGCTGCCTTTCCTTTTCATTCTTCCCGGCCTTCAGGGCCTGCTCTCTGCGGCGCTGCGCCCGTTGCGGGCCCGTCTGTTCTCCAGTTCCACGATGTGACCTGGAACCTGCCCAGCGGTGACGCGCTGTGGGCGCAGCCGCTGAACATGGCTGTGGGGCCGGGGATGACCGGTCTGGTGGGCGCCAATGGCAGCGGCAAAAGTGTTTTCTTGCAACTTGCGCAGCGCACGCTGATCCCCGCAAGCGGGGCGGTGCGGGGCCACCCGGCCCTGCACGCGGTGGCGCAGGAAGTGAATGCAGCGCCCTCGGCCACGGTGGCCGACGTCGCGGGCCTGGGGCCGGTGCTGGAGGCCTTGGTGCGGCTGGAGGCGGGATTGGGCACGCCCGATGACCTGGTGCTTGCCGACGGACGGTGGGATGTGCCGTTGCGTTGGCAGCAGGCGCTGGTTGCGCTGGGGTTGGGCCACCTGCCCCAGGGTCATGCAGCGCAACGGCTCAGCGGCGGCGAGCGCATGCGCGTGGCGCTGGCAGGGGCATTTCTGTCGGGCGCCGATCTGCTGGTGCTGGATGAGCCGACCAACCACCTGGACCGCCCTGGCAGGCGCTGGTTGATGGAAGCGCTGGCGCAGTGGCCCGGCGCCGTGCTGGTGGCCAGCCACGACCGTGAATTGTTGGGCATGGCGCACCACATCGCTGCGTTGTCGGCAGCGGGGCTGCAGCGTTACGGCGGGGACTGGACCTTGTACCAGGCACAGCGCCAGGCCGAGGCCGCTGCCGCCCAGGCCGCGCTGGACCACGCACGCACTGAGCGCGAGCGGGGCCTGCGGGCGCTGCAGCGCGAGCACGATGCCCAGCAGAGCCGCGCCGCGCGGGGGCGCGAGGCCGGCCGCACGGCCAACCAGGCGTCCGTCCTGCTGGACCGCAAGAAGAACAATGCCCAGGTCCATGCGGGCCGGGAGCATGAGCGCCAGCGGCGGGAGCGCCTGCGGCTGAACGGTGCGGTGCGTGAGGCCGCTCAGCGTGTTCCTGCGGGGGGCGATACGGCGCTGGTGCTGCCCCAAAGCGCCGTACCTGCGGGCAAGCAGGTGCTGGCGTTCGAGCAAGTGCATGTGCCGCATGCGCCGCCCGGCTTTCCTCCGCTCCATGGAGTCTGGAATGGGCCCATCCGCATCGCCATCACCGGGCCCAACGGCTGCGGCAAAAGCAGCCTGCTGCGCACCATTGCCAACTCTGCGTTGGCCACTGCGGGGCGGGTGTTGCGGGGTGTGCGGGCCGCCTGGCTGGACCAGCACAACGCCGACCTGCTTCCACCCCAGCACGGTGTGCTGGCGCGCCTGCAGGCGCTCGGCACGCCCCTGCCCGAAGCGGCGCTGCGCACGCATCTGGCGCAGCTTGGCCTGGGTGCGGACAAAGTGCAGCGGCCTGCGGGCGTACTCAGCGGCGGAGAGCGCATCAAGGCCGCCCTGGCCTGCGCCCTGTGGTCGGGCGAGCCCGCGCAAATGCTGCTGCTCGACGAGCCCACCAACCACCTGGATGTGGAAACCATCGAAGCGCTGCAGTCCGCCTTGCAAGCCTTCACGGGCGCGCTGGTCGTGGTGTCGCACGACGTCACCTTCCTGCGTGCGCTTGGGCCTCATGTGGTGTGGGCCTGGCAGCCGCAAGGCTGGAACCTGGATGCCACGCTGGACGCTGCCTGACGCTCCCGGCGAAGTGCGCGTGCATGAAAAAGCCACCCGCTGCGTGAACGCAGGGGTGGCCTGTGGGTTTGGCGCGCAGCAGCCGCCCTTCCGGGGCGAGTAGCCCGCGTGCCTGCCGACGGTGGCTTACTGCTTCACGGCTTCAATCTGCACCACCAGGCGCACGTTCTTGGGGAAGCCCCATTCCACGCCGTAGTTCATGCCCCACTGGGTGCGGTCGATGGTGGTCTCGAAGTCGCCGCCGCACACTTCGCGCTTGAGCATGGGGCTGTCGTAGCAGTTGAACTGCGTGGCCTTGAGGGTGACGGGCGCGGTCTTGCCCAGCAGCGTGAGCTGGCCGCTCACTTCGCTGACCTTGTCGCCGTTGAAGCTGAACTTGTCGGACACGAACTTGATGCTGGGGTGCTTGGCGGCGTCGAACAGGTCGGCGCTTTGCAGGTGCTTGTCGAACGCAGGCGTGCCCGAGTTCACCGAGGTCGTGTCGATGGAGATGTCCACCTTGCCGGTCTTGGCGGCGCGGTCGAACTCCACCGTGCCTTGCTTCTTGTCGAAGCGGGCGCGGTTGGTGGTGGCGCCAAAGTGGCTGATCTCGAACGTCACAAAGGTGTGCGTGGGGTCGATGCCGTAGTTGGCGGCCTGGGCGGTGCCAGCGGTCATGGCAGTGGCAGCGGCCACGGCGAGCAAAGAGAACAGGGACTTGCGCATGGAAAAGACTCCTAGAAAAAGAGGAACTACGAAACGAACCAGGGGAAAGTGGGGGCGAAAGAGGTGGGGCTAACGTCGGCAACCGGTCAAAGCTTGCCGACGCCGGTCAGCGCGAGCTTGAATTTCACAGTCACGTCGTCGGCCACCATCGATGTGTCGGCCCACTCGTTCTCGCCAATCTTGAAAGCCAGGCGCTTGATGGGCAGCGTGCCTGTGGCTGTGGTGGTGGGGCCGCTTTGCGTGAGTGCCACGGGCACCACCACGTTCTGCGCGTTGCCCTTGATGGTGAGCTTGCCTGCCACTTCAAACTTGCCACCCCCCAGCGCCTTGATGGCCGTGGATTCGAATTGCGCCTGCGGGAACTTGGCCACGTTGAACCAGGTGGGCTTGGGCAGCTCGGCATCGGTCTCGCGCGAGCCCAGTGTGGCGCTGCCGGTGTCTACGGTGAAGGCGATCTTGCTCGTGGCCAGCTTGGCCGGGTCAAACGCCACCTGGGCGCTGAACTTCTTGAAGTGGCCATCCAGGGGCACGCCCATCTGGCGCGCGGTGAACTGCACCTCGCTCTGGGCGGGCACCAGTTGCTGCTGGGCCAGGGCGGCCTGGGTGCTCACCACCAGGGCGGCGCCGAGCACGATGCGGGACAGGGGAGAGGACAGATTCATGCAGAAACTCCGTTCAAAACACAGCAAAGAGAAGGCGTGGCCCGGCCGAGGTGGGGCGTCTACCAGGGCCGCATGCGCGCAAGCAGGCCGTCACGATCGATGAAGTGGTGCTTGAGCGCTGCCGCCACATGCAGCACCACCAGGCCCGCCATCGCAAACGCGGTGATCTGGTGCCAGGGCTTGATGGCCTCGGCCAGTTCCTTGCTCACGGGCACAAAGTCGGGCAGTTGCCACAGGCCCAGGAACACGATGGGGAACCCGGCTGCCGAGCTGTAGGCCCAGCCGATCAGGGGCACGGCGAAAAACAGGGTGTAGAGCAGCCCATGGGTGCCGTGGTGGGCCAGCTTTTGCCAGCCGGGCATGGCGTCTGCCATGGCCGGGGGCAACGCGGGTGGGCGGTGGGTGGCGCGCCACAGCAGGCGCAGCGCCGACAGCACGAGGATGGTGACCCCCGCCCACTTGTGCCAGTTGTAGAGCTTGAGCCGCTGCGGCGAGAAGGGCAGGCCCGTCATGTAGATGCCCACGCCAAACAGGCCGATCAGTGCAAATCCCAGCACCCAGTGCAGCAGCATGGCGGTGCGTGTGTAGCGGCGCGGGGCGGTGGCCGTGGGGGTGGCAGAAGTGGTCATCAAAAGCGTGGGCAGTGAAGGGCGGGGCCTGGTCGCTGGCAGCCCTGGGGCATGCAGGCGTGGAGGCAGTGTAGGAAGCGCCTGCCGGGTTCGGCTTCAGGCAGATTGACGCTTCATTTCAAAAAAAATGAATTGGGGGGGGCTTAGCAATCAAAGTTCCCCAATGCTTTGCGCTTTTTTTGCCTGTGCATCGGCCGGTGGGGCGATGTCAGGCGTGCCGGAGCCAGCCCTGTATGGCGGGGGGGCTGCGGCGGGGGAGTGGTGCCGGTGGCGTACACCGGGCCCACCAGGGGGTGGTGGGGGGCGGCAGGCGATGTATCGGCTGGGCAGCTATCGCCAAGCCGCTCTGGCCCAGCGGTTCAGCGGTTCAGCGGTTCAGCGCGGCCTGTTTCCAGGCGCTGGCAGCAGCGCTGTCGTCGCCGCGCTGCTCGGCCAGTTCGGCCAGGCGGCGCCAGGCGCTGGTGCGCAGGTGGGGGTCGGCCAGTTGCTGCGCTGCCTGGGTCAGCAGCTGCTGTGCCTTGCCCCACAGCTGGCGCTTGAGGCAGGCCATGCCCGCCAGGTACTGCAGGCGCGCGTCGCGCGGGTTGGCCTGGTGGGCCGATTCGATGCGGGCCAGCCAGGGGCCGTCGAGTTCGTCCAGCCCGGCTTCGAGTGCACGCACCAGCTTCAGCGCGTGGTGGTCGGCCAGGGCATCGGGCAGGTCCACCATGCGCTCCCACACCGGCAGCAGCCAGGCACGCACCTGGGTGGCCTCGCCGCCCAGGGCGGCCAGGCGCTGCGCGGCATGGATGGCCAGCTCAGGCATGTTGCGCTCGGCCGTTTCCAGCGACTGCCAGATCTGCTGCAGCTGGGCCGTGTCGTGGGCGCTGTTGATGAGTTCGGTGGCCAGGCCCCGCACGATGCTCTGCGCTGCGGCGGGCGAGAAGGCGCGGTGTTTGCCCAGCAGGCGGGCGGTGTCCAGCGCCTCCTGGGTCTGGCGGTCCAGGCGCGTGGCCTTCAGCCTGATGCGCAGGGCCAGCGTGCGGCGGGCTGCGCCCTGGGGCAGGGCGGCCAGGCGTTCCAGGGCGGCGCTGGCATCGCGGTCGTCCAGCGACCAGCGGGCGGCGCGCATCTGGGCGCCTTCGTGCATTTCCTGTTCGTTCACCGTGCCGCGCATCGGGGCCTCCTGCAGGGCATCCTGCAGGTGGCTTTCGCGGGTAGCGCGGTCTTGCAGCGCATGCGATGCCTCGGCCGCAATCATGTGGGCCAGGGCGCGCAGCTGTTTGCCATGGGGTACGGCCTCGCCGCTGGCCTCCAGGGCGTGTTCCTGCGACAGCGCTGCCACGGCCGCCTTGCGCGAGCGGATGAAGCGGCCCCCCAGCATGTGGGTGAGCGCGTCGAGCAAGGCCGCGTGCATGGCACGCTCCTTCTGCTGCACGCGCCAGCGGCGGGCCTGGTGGGGCAGTTCGAGCAGCGCAGCCAGTGCGCGCAGGGCCGCATACAGGGTGACAAACCCGCCCACCAGCAGCAGCAACACCATGTTGAGCGACAGGTCGATGCGGTACGGTGGCCAGTACAGGGTGATGGTGCCCTGGTTGTTGCCCGCAAACAAAGCCGTGGCCACGGCCACGCCAAACAACGCCAGGAGCCAGAGTGCAGCGCGCATGCGTACAGCCCTTTACCGGCCTGCAGCGGCCGTGGCCAGCGCAGACAGGGTTTCGTCCAGGCGGGGCTGCTCGGCCGCCTTCAGGCTGGCCTGGGCCGTCTGCAGCGTGCTGGCCGCGATCTGGGTGCGCCGTACGGCCGGGTCAAAGTATTTGTTGAGCGCGACCGTGGCGGCGCCCAGGTCGGCGCGGGCCGAGTCGAACTGGCGTGCCAGCACGGCCAGGCGCGCGTTGAGCAGCTTGAGCTTGAGGTTCTCACGCAGAAAAAAGGTCTGCTCGGGCGCCAGCAGGATGGCCTCGGGCTGGTCGATGCGGCTCACGCGCACCAGGCCCCGGGCCTCGTCGCGCACCACTTCCCAGCTGCGTTGCAGGGCCGCCTGCCACCAGGCCAGGCCTTCGGTGGGTGCGGGGGCGCTGCCAGGGGCGCTGGGGCCGGTGGACAGGCGTTTGGTGGATGCCGCCTGGGCCACGGCGTTGAGCACGGGCAGCTCGTCCACCTGGCGCACCAGATCGTCCAGCCGGCCCAGCAGGCCAGCGGTGTCGGTCACGGTGGCGCGGGTCAGGCGGTCCAGGTCGCGGCCGATGGCGCGCTGCACGGGCGCCAGGCGGGGCTGGGCGGCGCGTTCAATGCGCTGGTTGGCGCTTTTGAGGGCCGCCACCAGCGGCTCCAGGCTGCCGGTGAGCTGGGCCTGTTGCTGGGCCAGGCGGATGGCGGATTCGATGTCCACCACCAGGTTTTCGTCGCGCGAGCGCGACAGGCTTTGCATCAATTCTTCGAGCTGGCTGCGCTGCAGCGCCACTTCGCTCACCCGGGCTTCGGCCACCGACAGGCGGGCGGCGGTCTCGCGCACCAGTTCTTCGGCCTGGCGGGCCATGGTGCGGGCCTCGATGGCCTGCGCGCCCGAGTCGGCAGTCTGCCGGGCGAGCTGTTCCTGGATGGCGCTGAGCTTTTGCCACAGCATGCCGCTGCTGACCAGCGCGGCAGCGGCCACGGCGCCCAGCAGCAGGGTAACGGCACCACCCCGGCCCGGTGTGGGCGCCACGGCGGCCGGAGCCACAGGTGCAGGGCCTGCTGCAGGCGCGCCCACGGGTGCGGCCACAGGGGCGGCGGTGGGGGCTGGAGGCAGGTCGTTGGGCGGCGCGGAACTCATGCGGCCGATTCTATCGAGGCCACCACGTCTTCCAGCGCCGGACGGCATTCCCCCACGGTGCCAAAGCCCGCTGCACGCGCCGCTTCTGCAATGCGCGGGTGGGTGGCCAGCGCACGCGCTGCGCCCCAGTGCTGACCGGGCAGCGCCTCTGACAGGTGGGCCACGGCTTCGGAGCTGCTCAGCAGCCAGACCGATCCGTCCTGCGCCGCCTGTTGCGCCAGCGCCACCTCGGCGGGGGCCAGCCGGGGCGCGCCGCGTTGGTATGCCACCACAAAATCCACCAGGCCGCCTGCGGCCTCGATCTGCCGTGCCAGCCAGTCGCGGCCGCTGCCCTGGGCGGTGTCGTTCACGCCCCCCGAGCGCCCACGCACGATGAGCACCCGGTCGCCAGGCCGGATTTGCGCGGCCACCTGCTGCCACAGCGCCTCCGAGTCGAACTGCGGGGCGTCGGGCGCCGGGCCGTCGATGTGGCCCGGTGGCACCCCGGCCTGCTCCAGCGCACGCGCCGTGCCGGGGCCGGGTGCCCATGCTCTCATTTTTATAGCTTTTGGGGCAAGAGGGTCGCGCGCAGAGGCCGGTTCTTGCTCAAAAAAATGAACCACCGCATTGCCACTGACAAACATCAGCGCCCGGTACTGCGCCAGCCGGGCGTGGGCCTGGGCCAGCGCCTGCTGCGCTGCCGTGTCGGTGCATGGCCCGATGTCAATCAGCGGCAGGGCCACGGCCGGGATGCCGCGTGCCGCCAGCAGCCCGACCCAGTGCGCAGCCTCGCGGGCGGGCCGCGTGACGATCACCCGGGGCATGGCTGGGCCGATCAATTCAGGGGTTCGGCGCCCCGCGCGCCACCGGCACGCAGGCGCTGTGCAATAGCGTCGCCCAGCGCTTCGGCCTGCGCCAGCGTGGTGACGGGGGCGCTGGCCGCTGCGCGCACCAGGGGGGCCTGCGCATCCACGTCGCCCCAGGCGGCGTCGAGCTGCAGCACGCCACCCGTGAAGGTGCCGTGCGCGGCCAGCGGCATCGAGCAGCTGCCGCCCATGGCGCGGCTCACGGCGCGTTCGGCGGCCACGGTGAGCCAGGTGGGCTGGTGGGCCAGCGGCGCCAGTGCGTCGATGAGGTCTTGCCGGTCGCTCCGCACTTCAATGCCCAGGGCACCCTGGCCTGCGGCGGGCAACATGGCGGCGGGCGCGAAGGTGGCGCGGATGCGCGATTCCAGGCCCAGGCGCTTCAGGCCCGCAGCTGCCAGCACGATGGCGTCGTACTGGCCTTCGTCCAGCTTGCGCAGGCGGGTGTCGAGGTTGCCGCGCAGCGGCTCAATCTTCAGGTCGGGCCGCAGGGCCTGCAGCAGCACCTGGCGGCGCAGGCTCGATGTGCCGACCACTGCACCCTGGGGCAGGGCATCGATGTTGGGGTAGTGGGGGGAGACAAACGCATCGCGCGGGTCTTCGCGCTCCATCACGCAGGCCAGGGCAAACCCCTCGGGCAGTTCCATGGGCACGTCCTTGAGCGAATGCACGGCAATGTGCGCGCGCCCTTCTTCCAGCGCCACCTCCAGCTCTTTCACAAACAGGCCTTTGCCGCCCACCTTGGACAGCGAGCGGTCCAGGATCTGGTCGCCCTTGGTGGTCATGCCGAGCAGCTCCACCTGGTGGCCGCGCGCGCGCAACAGGGCCTGCACAAGCTCGGCCTGCCACAGCGCCAGGCGGCTCTCGCGCGTGGCGATCACGATGGAAAGAGGGGCGTTCTGGAGGCTCAAGTTCGTAACCTGTTTGTAATCTTTCAGGGGCGGGCGATGCTAGCATGCGCCCGCACTGGGGCTGGTGCACCCCGGGGGACACGGGGGCAGGCGGCTCCCGGCCACCACCCACCTCCGGAGACTCACGCACCATGAAACGATCCGACAAGGACCAGCCCCTGATCGACGACATCCGCCTGCTCGGGCGCATTCTGGGCGACGTGATCCGAGAACAGGAGGGCGTGGCCGCGTATGAGCTGGTGGAGCAGGTGCGCAAGCTCTCCGTCGCTTTTCGCCGCGACGCCGATCAGGAGGCCGACCGCGCGCTCAAGAAGCTGCTCAAGTCCCTGTCGGGCGACCAGACGGTGAGCGTGATCCGCGCCTTCACCTACTTCAGCCATCTGGCCAACCTGGCTGAAGACCGCCACCACATCCGCCGCCGCGCAGTGCACGAGCGCGCGGGCGACACGCAGGAGGGCAGCATCGAGGTCGCCCTCTCGCGCCTGCGCTGGGCGGGCATCGCACCGAAGACGATTTCGCAAACCCTGGCGGGCAGTTACGTGGCGCCGGTGCTCACCGCCCACCCCACCGAAGTGCAGCGCAAGAGCATTCTGGACGCCGAGCGCGACATCGCTCAGTTGCTGGCCACGCGCGATGACATCCAGGTGCGCGCGCAGCTCTACAACAGTGCCAAGGACGCGCTCACCCCGCGCGAACTGGCTGCCAACGAAGCCCTGCTGCGCGCCCGCGTGGCCCAGCTGTGGCAAACGCGCTTGCTGCGTTACAGCAAGCTCACCGTGGCCGACGAGATCGAGAACGCGCTGTCGTATTACGAAGCGACCTTCCTGCGCGAGATCCCCAAGATCTACGCCGACCTCGAAAGCGAACTCGGCCAGTACCCCGTGCACAGCTTCTTGCGCATGGGCCAGTGGATTGGCGGCGACCGTGACGGCAACCCCAACGTCACCGCGCAGACCCTGCAATACGCGCTGAGCCGACAGGCCGAGGTGGCCCTGCGCCACTACCTGACCGAGGTGCACTACCTGGGCGGCGAGCTGTCACTGTCCGCCCGCCTGGTGCAGGTGTCGGCCGAGATGGAGGCCCTGGCCCAGCGCTCGCCCGACACCAACGAACACCGCGTGGACGAGCCGTACCGCCGCGCACTCACGGGCATCTATGCGCGCCTGGCTGCGTCCCTCAAGGATCTGACCGGTGGCGAGGCCGCGCGCCATGCCGTGGCGCCACAAAACGCCTACGCCAGCGCCGAAGAGTTCCTGGCCGACCTGCGGGTGATCGAAGCATCGCTGCAGTCGCACCATGGCCAGGCCCTGGCCGCAGAGCGCCTGCACCCGCTGATCCGCGCCGTGCAGGTGTTTGGCTTCCACCTGGCGACGGTGGACCTGCGCCAAAGCTCCGACAAACACGAGGAGGTGGTGGCCGAGCTGCTGGCCAAGGCGCGCATCGAGCCAAACTATGCGGGCCTGCAGGAAGCCGCCAAGCGTGCGCTGCTGATCAAGTTGCTCAACGACGCGCGCCCGTTGCGCGTGGTGGGCGCCGAGTACTCGGCCCACACGCAGGGTGAGCTTGCCATTTTCGAAACTGCCCGCGTGATGCGCGAGCGCTTCGGCCATGAGGCCATCCGCCACTACATCATCAGCCACACCGAAACGGTGAGCGATTTGCTGGAAGTGCTGCTGCTTCAAAAGGAAGTGGGCCTGATGAGCGGCACGCTCGATGCCGAATCCAAGAACCACCTCATCGTGGTGCCGCTGTTCGAAACCATCGAAGACCTTCGCAACGCCGCGCCCATCATGCGCGAGTTCTACAGCCTGCCCGGCGTGGCGGCCCTGGTGCAGCGCAGCGGTGGCGAGCAGGACATCATGCTCGGCTACAGCGACAGCAACAAGGATGGCGGCATCTTTACCAGCAACTGGGAGCTGTACCGCGCCGAGATCGCCCTCGTCGAACTCTTCGACGAACTCGCCACCAGCCACGGCATTCAGCTGCGCATGTTCCACGGCCGCGGCGGCACCGTGGGCCGGGGCGGCGGCCCCAGCTACCAGGCCATCCTGGCGCAGCCCCCCGGCACCGTGCGCGGGCAGATCCGCTTGACGGAGCAGGGCGAGGTGATTGCATCGAAATACGCCAACCCCGAAATCGGCCGCCGCAACCTCGAAACCCTGGTGGCTGCCACGCTCGAAGCCACGCTGCTGCAGCCCACCAAGCCTGCGACCAAGGCGTTTCTGGATGCTGCTGCGCAGCTCTCGCTGGCCAGCATGGGCAGCTACCGTGCGCTGGTGTACGAGACCCCGGGCTTTACCGACTACTTCTTCAACTCCACGCCCATCCGCGAGATTGCCGAGCTCAACATCGGCTCGCGTCCCGCCAGCCGCAAGGCCAGCCAGAAGATCGAAGACCTGCGCGCCATCCCCTGGGGCTTCAGCTGGGGCCAGTGCCGCCTCACACTGCCGGGCTGGTTCGGCTTTGGCTCGGCGGTGGAGGCCTTCATCAACACCGAAGGCAAGGACCCCAAGGCCCAGCTGGCCCTGCTGCAGAAGATGTACCGCCAGTGGCCCTTCTTCCGCACCCTGCTGTCCAACATGGACATGGTGCTGGCCAAGAGCGACCTGGCCCTGGCCTCGCGTTACAGCGAACTCGTGACGGACGCGCGCCTGCGCAAGAAGGTGTTCACCGCCATCGAGGCCGAGTGGCAACGCACGGCCGAGGCGCTGACCCGCATCACCGGCGACAAGCAGCGCCTGACACACAACACGGCGCTGGCGCGCTCCATCAAGCACCGTTTCCCGTACATCGACCCGCTGCACCACTTGCAGGTGGAGCTGGTGCGCCGCTGGCGCGCCGGGCAGGGCGACGAGCGGGTGCAGACGGGTATCCACATCTCCATCAACGGGATTGCGGCCGGGCTGCGCAATACGGGTTGATCGCCCGCGCTTTTTCATCCGTTTTGCCACCAGCGCCAGCGCGCGCTAGCATGGCCACCGGGGCGCTGTAGTGCCCTTGGCCGGGGCTTGGCAGCAGGCCCCGGCTACCGGCGCGGGGTATCCACTGTGGTGGCGCGGCCCTGCGGTGCGTTGTCATGGTGGTGGCTCGTCGCTAACGGGCCGGGAGGCATGGCTTTGGGCAGGGATCTGGCGGCCTGGAGGGTGTTGCTGTCGCACCGGCTGGAAGCCGTGGCGCGCGCCGATTCGATGCGGGCCATCCGCGAGGGGCTGCTGTGGGTGTTGCCCTGCCTCATGGTGTCTGCCGTGTTCCTCGTGCTGTCGGTGGTGGCCGGTGTGCTGGGGCTGCCGCCTGCGGTGGGCGACATGCTGGCGCTGTTGCAGCAGTGGTCGGGCCTGGCGCAGTGGAGCCTGCCCATGGACATGGTCGATCCCGACCGGCCCTACTTCAACGCCGTCGTGCTCACCGGCATGAACTCGCTGCTGTGGTTCTTTGGCATCCATGGATACCACGCGCTGCAGCCGTTGTTCCAGGTGCTGGAGCAGGCGGTGGGCTGGAACGCCATCGAGCTGCTGACCGACCAGGTGCCCCAGTACCCGCTGAACGCAGGGTTGCTGGGGGCGTTTGCCTTTATCGGGGGCGCGGGTGGCACCTTGTCGCTCGTGGTGGCCGTGCTGTGGCGGGTGCGCAGCCCGGGGCTGCGCCTGTTGGCGGTGGCCAGCCTGCCCATGGCCTTGCTGAATGTGAACGAGCTGCTGCTGTTCGGCATCCCGTTGATCCTGAACCCGCGCCTGCTTGTTCCTTTCATCCTGGTACCTGCGGTCAACGCCTGCCTGGCGCTGGCGGCCGTACAAGCGGGCTGGGTGCCCATGGCCACCGTGCCCATGCCCCTGAACGCCCCGGTGGTGTTCAATGCCTATGTCAGCACCCAGGGGGCCTGGTCCGCTGTGGCCTTGCAACTGGCCCTGGTGCTGCTCGGGGCCTGTATCTATGCACCGGCTGTGCGTGCGCTCGAGCGCCACCATGCCACCACCGTGCACCTGCCCGGGCTGGACACCACGTTCACGCGGCTGCAGGAGGAGGGGAGCCTCTACGCCCACGACCCCATCGTGGTGGCACAGCAGGGCCAGGCCCGCAGGGAGGACCTGGTGGCCCGGGTGCGCCGCATGGGGGACTATGAGTTCTTCCTGGAGTACCAGCCGCAGGTGTCGCCGCGCACGGGCCTGTGTGTGGGGTGCGAGGCGTTGCTGCGCGCCCGCGATTCGCAGGGGCGGATCCAGTCGCCAGGGGCGTTTCTTGCCTGGTTGTCCGAGGCGGGACTGATGAAGGAAGTGGACCTGTGGGTGGCGGCTGCGGCGCTGCGGCAGTACCGGCGCTGGCGCAATGCGGGCTTTGAGCTGCCGATTTCCATCAACGTCACGGGGCCCACCCTCATGTCGCCCGCCCATTGCCAGCGCCTGGTGGCCTTGATCGCGCCTGCGGCGGGGTGCATCAGCATCGAGATCACGGAAGACGCCCTGGCGGCCGATGTGGCGCAGATGCGCGACGCCATTGCCCGGGTGCATGCCGTGGGCGCCAAGGTGTCCATCGACGACTTTGGCACCGGGTACTCGTCACTGAGTTATCTGCACGCCTTTGCTGTGGACACCATCAAGATCGACCGCAGTTTTGTGGTGACCAGCACGGCCCCGCAGGGCGCGCGCGTGCTGGAGGGCCTGCTGCATTTTTGCCAGAGCCTGGGGCTGGGCATGGTGGTGGAGGGCGTGGAGACCGATGAACAGCTGCAGGTGCTGCCCGCCTCCATCGACCTGCGCGTGCAGGGCTGGTATTACAGCCGCGCCCTGGCGGCAGACGACCTGCCCGCGTTTGTGCAGCAGTGCGCGCAGGGGGTTGCAGGCAAGGTGGCACCCGTCGTGCCTACTGCCCCAGCAGTTCGCCCACCGGCTTGAGGTCTTCCACGCGGTCGCACACCGCTTTCACGGCCATCATCACCGGGATGCCCAATAGCAGCCCCCACAGGCCCCAGAGCCAGCCCCAGGCCAGCACGCTCACGAAAACGGCCACGGGGCTCATGCTGCTGGCTCGGCTGGTGAGCCAAGGTGTGAGCAGATTGCCGACGATGGTGTGGATCACCAGCGATGCACCACCAACGGCCAGGGCCATGTCGAGCGTGCCGAACTGCAGGAAAGCCACCAGCGCCGATGCCCCTGTGACCAGGGCCGAGCCGATGTAGGGCGCGAGGTTGAGCACCCCGGCTGCCACGCCCCATACCGCCGCGTTTTGCAGGCCCAATGCCCAGTACGCCAGGCCGGTAGCCACGCCCACCAGCACGCTGGTGAACACCTGCAGCAGCAGATAGTGCTGGATCTGGCGGGTGATGTCATCGAGGACATGGGTGGTGATCTTGCGCCTCTCCAGGCTGGTGCCCGCGATGCGCAGCAGCTTGTCGCGCAGCAGGTTGCCCGAAGCCAGGGCGAAGAAGGTCAGGAAGACGACCACCATGAGCTGCCCCAGGGCCGACATCAGCCCTACGGTGCCACTCCAGAGGTAGTCGCGGATGTTGAAGGGCGGCCGCTCGACAATGACCCGTTGCACCCCCCGGCGTGGCGCGGCCGTGGCGCTGCTCTCGTTGGCCGCCTGTTCAAGCTGCGTGGCCGCCTTCTGCATGGTGTCCAGCGGGCTGCTGCCCCCGGCACGGGCCTTGAGGTTGTCGCGTACCTTCTTCGCGGCCACGGGCAACGAGTCCACCAGCTGCGCGGCACCGTCGCTGAGCGACCAGGCGGCGCTGGCCAGCCCCGAGACCATGGCGATCAGCAGCGCGCCCGCCCCCAGCCAGCGCGGGATGTGCCAGCGGTACAAGATGTCCACTGCCGGCCGCAGCGCGGTGGTCAGCAGCAGGCTGAGCATGATCGGAATGAACACCGCGCTGGCCCAGTGCAGCAGCGCCACCGTCGCAAACAGCGCCAGCAGGGCGAGCGACAGATTGCGCACGTCCACGGGCATGTGGAGGGTCAGGGGAGGAGGTGGGTGGGTGTGGGTGTCTGCCGTGTGCTGCAGCGGGGTGCCCGATGTGGCGGGTAGAGGAGGATCGTTGCCTGGCAGATCCGCGGCGG
Source organism: Acidovorax sp. GW101-11A03 (assembly GCF_059424825.1). NCBI lineage: Bacteria > Pseudomonadati > Pseudomonadota > Betaproteobacteria > Burkholderiales > Comamonadaceae > Acidovorax > Acidovorax sp. GW101-11A03. Next base: position 107,531 of record NZ_JBWKZU010000003.1, read on the forward strand.
GAGTCGTCGGTGTACAGCCGGGAGCGTCAGGGTTGTGCGATGTTGGCGCTGCGGGCGCATGAGGCGGTTCGGTGGGAGATGCTGTCATGGGCAGGTTCTGATGCGGCGGAAATGGGTGGGGTGTGGTCGGCGAAGTGTCGCGCAAATCCAGCTTTTTTTGACCAATAGGGCCTAGCGTACGGGCATAGCATCGCGACTATGCAATCTCATCATCTTCGCTCAATGCCTTCGCGTTGGGGGCGTAGGCCCTGGTGGCCTCTTTGGGGGCTGGCTTTGCTAGTCACGGGCTGTGCGGGGTTGGATGTGCCGCAGCCGGAGCGGCATGCGGTATCGGGGCAGAAGACACTGCAGGCGGTTCACCACTGGGACGTGCTTGCTGACGATGTTGCTGTGCGCGTTGCCGAAAAAGTCCGCGATTGGCCTGTGGGGGAGCATCCGATTTATGTCTCGGCAAAAGCAGACACCCGCTTCAATCAGGCATTTCGCAGGCTGTTGATGAACAAGCTGGCAGATCGCGGAGTTGCTGTGACCACAGAGCCGGGTGCGGTGCAATTGGTCGTTGATACGCAGGTGGTGCAACACATGCAACCCGGATCGAGTGTGTTGGACTGGATACCGTTGGCCTCAGGGGTGAGTGTGGCGCGCGATGGCGTTCATTTCCATGGTGCAAACTCTTTCTACCCACCTGGCAACGAGAAAGACGTAGGCGACAAAAAAATGGTCGGCAAAGTTGGCGCAGAAGGCGATGTGGTGGTGGCTTCTGGCAGCGCGTTTGGGGCCGCCGTGGCGGCAATGCAGATTCGCAAAGCCCCAGCAGAGCCCGAAACACCCGTGGTGTATCCCCGTTTGGGGGTTCCGGCGCGGTCCGAGCTGCTGGTGACTGCATCACTGGAGAGCGGCGGGCGTTTTTTGGGGGGTACATCGAATGTGTACTCCCTGGTGCATGACGATGCTTTGCTGTTTTTGCCTGCCGAACCTCGCATGCAGGGAGCCGTGCCTACCTCGATCAAAACCTGGCGGGTGGTGAGCCCATGATGTGGCGTTTGGCACGAAGCGGCTTGGGGTTTGCCGCAGCTGCGACGGCAATTGCGCTGTCGGGTTGCGCCAGCTACTACTACGGTGACAACGGCTCGGGAGGGGGGGGGGCTGGTATGCCCCGAACGTCCATCATCGCGGCGAATCACCACGCGGCAGACATGCTGCTCCAGAACGCGTCGCTGGACCCCCGTCACCCGGTGCTGGTCGCGACGCTGGTGAATGTGGATCGGCTGGGGGAGTCTTCTCGCATGGGCCGGATTTTTTCGGAGCAGATCGCCGGACGTCTTGTGCAAAGAGGTTTGCCTGTCACCGAACTCAAGATGCGCGAAAACCTTGTGATGCAGCGCGAGCAAGGCGAGTTGCTGCTGTCGCGGGAACTACGCGAGGTGAGCAGGGCGCACGATGCGCAAGCGGTGGTGGTGGGGACCTATGCTGTGTCGGCCACAGTCCTGTACGTCAGCATCAAGCTGGTCAAGCCGGACGGGAACCTGGTTGTGGCGGCGCACAACTATGCCGTGCCGATTGACGAAAACGTGCGCGCACTCCTGTTTGGGCGGTAGGCTCATCGCAGCACACCATGGTGTGCTGTGAAGGCTGGAAGTAGATTTCAAGCAAAAAGGCCGCTTGAGGGCCTTTTGCTTGCGCATCGCGCAATCCGCCTATTTGCCGTTAGTCAGCCAAAGGTGCTTGCCATTCAATGCAACATCAACGCACCCGCCGTCTTGCTCTTGCCCGCGCGCGCTGGCGGGTTGCACAGGCCGCAGGTGAAGTGGCGGTTCTCGTACAGCTCGGTCACAAACTGGCCGCTGCATTGTGCGCACTTGGTGCGGGTCAGCATGCCCGCATCCACAAACTTGACCAGGCGCCAGGCGCGGGTGAAGGACAGCAGAGGCTCGATCTCGGCGGTGGTGACCTGTTCGTTGTAGAGACGGTAGGCCTTGGTCAGCAACTCCACCGAATCCAGGTCCACGCCCTTGGACAGGTATTCGTAGATGTTCAGGAACAGCGAGCTGTGGATATTTTCCTGCCAGGTCAGGAACCAGTCGGTCGAGAACGGGAGCTGCCCCTTCGATGGCGACTTGCCCGCGATCTCCTTGTAGAGACGGATCAGGCGTTCATAAGACAGCGTGGTCTCCGATTCGAGCACCTGCATGCGGGCGCCCATCTGGATCAGCATGGCGGCGCGTTCGATCTGCTTGGATTCGTTCAAGACGCTCTTGACTGGGGCTTTGGCGGAGGTGGACATGGCGGGCTTTCAGGCTGGATGAAGAAGGTTCGGGCTCAGAGCACTTCCGACACACGGCTGGCCATCAAAATGTTGGCGTGCAGCGTGTTGGTGGCTTCGTTGCCTACCTTCTTGGCCGAGTGGTTGGTCAGCAAGCTCCACACCAGGTTGTCGTCCACGCGGAAGCTGCACAGCAGCGTGTTGCGGGAGGCCAGCTTCATCACTTGCGCTGCAGACAGCGACGCGAGAATATCGGCAGACTCTTCATTCATGCCCAAGCGGAACACGGCTTCTGCCTTGTCCTGGCGAATCAGGGTCTGGGCCAGCATCAGGTAGGTGAGGTTGGCTTCGCGGATTTCGGCGAGGAGTTGTTCGTTGGTCATGGCGGCTTCCTTTGTTCCAGTTCCCGGACCCTGCGTTGCCTGCTGGTTGCAGGTTTTGCGTGATCCGTTGAAATGGATTGTGAAACCGCCCCAATCAGAAATTAAGTCGGGGTTTGGCTGTGCTGCGTGTCTGGTTTTGCAGTGGCGCCTGTAGGAATTTGCCTTACATGCCGATCGGGTGCCGACTGTCTTTTCATGGGGCCGCACCTGCTGCACAGGTTGGCGCAGGCCGGCAGATTCTGCTCATGGTTTTGATAGCACCCGCAAACCCCTCTTTTTTGCGCTTTTGCAACCCGAGCGGTCGCTTTAGCCCTTTTCGACAGGGCGTGTGGGGTCGGAGCACCATTCGCTCCAGCTGCCGGCAAACAGTGCCGTGGGGCCCAGGCCGGCCACTTCCATCGCCAGCAGATTGGGCACAGCGCTCACGCCGCTGCCGCACTGGTGCACCACGGTGGCGGGGTTGCGGCCTGCCAGCAAGGCATCGAACTCTGCGCGCAGCACGGCAGCAGGCTTGAACCGGCCATCGGCACCGATGTTCTCGGCAAAGGGGCGGTTGAGTGCGCCCGGAATATGGCCTGCCACCGGGTCCAGCGGCTCGACTTCGCCCCGGTAGCGGGCGCCAGCGCGGGCATCGATCACGGTCTGGCCGGGCTGTTGCAGGTGTGCAAGCACGTCGCTGGCCGTGGCTAGTCGGCGCAGGGGTTCAGCCAGTTGGAAGTGGGACTGGAAGTGCGAGGGCTCCTCGCCGCTGTGGACTGCGCCGCCAGCGGCTTGCCAGGCCTGCAGTCCGCCATCAAGCACGGCCACGGCATCGTGGCCCGCCCACTTGAGCATCCACCACAGGCGCCCGCAGTAGTTGGCACCCTGGCGGTCGTACACCACGGCCTGCATGTTGTTGGCAAAGCCCACGCTGGACAGCCACATCGCAAAGCGCTCGCGGCTGGGCAGCGGGTGGCGACCGCCGGATGCGGGTTTGTCGGCCTCCTGCGCGGTGACGGTGCCGCCCGCACCCGGCAGGCCATGTTTGGCGCTCAGATGATTGTTGAGATCGGCGTACACCGCGCCCGGGATGTGGGCCTCGCCGTACTGCTGGGCGCCAGCCGAGGCCTGCATCAGGTCAAAGCTGCAGTCAAACACCATCAGCGGTGCGCCGCTGTCGATCTGGGCCTGCAGTTCGGTGGCAGAGATGAGGGTCGTGTAGGTCATGGTGTGTGCCAGTGCGAAGGAAAAACGGGCTCCATTGTGTCCAACTGCTTGCAGCCTCGTGCAGCCACGTTGTATCAATGTTCTTCGGCAGGGGCTCCGGGTGCCGCGCGGGCCCGCAGGATGGTGGCCACAATGCCGCTGCCCACGATGAGGGCCATGCCGATCCAGCCGATGGGGGGAATCTTGTCGCCAAACAGCAGTACGCTGTACAGGCCCGCAAACACGATGCCCGAATACTGCAGGTTGGCCACCACCAGCGTGCCGCGCTGGGTCTTGGCGCTGGCATAGGCCTTGGTCATGCACAGCTGGCCTGCGGCGGCCAGAATGCCGATGGGCAGCAGCCACAGCGCCTGCCAGCCCGGCCAGGGTGAAGTGCCGGTGAACAGCAGGGCGCCACCGCCCGCTACCGCCGAGCCCACCGCAAAATAGAACACAGTGCGCGATTCCGGCTCGCCAATGCGCGACAGCGCCACCACCTGCATGTAGGCAAACGCGGCGGTCAGGCCGGACATCAGCCCGATCAGTCCGGCAAAGGCCTGGTTCTGGTCGAGGCTGGGGCGCAGCATCAGCACCACGCCAATAAAACCAACCAGCACCGTCAGCACCAGCGGGCCCTGTAGCGCCGGGCGGGGGGTGGCGGGCGAGGGGCGCCAGGCCAGCAGCGTGCCACCAATCAGGAAGGCGGCGATCCACACGCTGCTCATGTAGTTGAGCGTCATGGCCGTGGCCAGGGGCAGGTGGGCAATGGCAAAGAACCAGGCCCCCAGCGAGGTCACGCCCACCAGGCTGCGCCAGGCGTGCATGCCGGGGTATTGCGTGGCCAGCGTCACCTTTTGCGAGCGCGCCAGCAGCCACAGGATGGCCATGCCGATGAGGCCCCGGTAGCACACCAGTTCGGCCGAGTTGAAGAAGTCCGATGCGATCTTGACGCACACCCCCATGCTGGCAAACAGGAACGCGGCCAACACCATCCAAAGGGCTTGCATCGGGTTGTGGTCTCTTGAAGTGCGCCACGGGGCGCAGAAATGAAAATAGCTGCTGGCGCTTAATTTTTAAGCACTGGCAGCTATTGTAATGAGAGCAGACCACGGCGGGCCTGCGGATTGGCTGGGATTTGCCGCTGTATTCAGCGCTTTGGGGTGCTGGCGTCCAGCGCGTCACTGCCCATGGCTTCGCGGTACCACTCATGGAAGTGCTGCATGCCGTCTTCCATGGGGCTTTGGTAGGGACCCACCTCGTTGTCGCCACGGGCCAGCAAGGCCTTGCGGCCGGCGTCCATGCGCTCGCCGATCTCGTCGTCCTCGATGCAGGTTTCCATGTACGCGGCCTTCTGCGCCTCGACGAATTCGCGCTCGAAGGCGGCTATCTCTTCGGGGTAGTAGAACTCCACCATGTTCAGCGTCTTGGTGGGGCTGACGGGGTGCAGCGTGGACACGGTGAGCACATGCGGGTACCACTCCACCATGATGTGCGGGTACAGCGTGAGCCAGATGGCGCCGTACTGTGGGGGTTTGCCGCTCCGGTAGTCCAGCAGCGCCTTGTGCCAGCGTTCGTACACGGGGCTGCCCGCCTTGCCCAGGCGGTTGGCTACGCCCACGGTCTGCACCGAGTAATTCTTGCCAAACTCCCAGCGCAGGTCATCGCAGGTCACAAAGCTGCCCAGGCCCGGGTGGAAGGGTCCGACGTGGTAGTCCTCCAGATAGACCTCGATGAAGGTCTTCCAGTTGTAGTTGCACTCGTGCAGCTCTACGTGGTCGAGCACGTAGCCGTCAAAGTCCAGGTCGGCGCGCGGGCCCATCTGGGCCAGGTCGGCGGCCGCGTCGTAGCCGTTGTCTTCAAACAGCAGGCCGTTCCACTCGCGCAGCTTGTAGTTGTTCAGGTTGAGGCAGGGGTCGTGCGCGAAGTGTGGTGCGCCCAGCAACTCGCCCTGGGGGCTGTACGTCCAGCGGTGCAGGGGGCAGACGATGTTGCCACCCGCATGGCCCTTGCCCTGGCCCTGCAGCGACCCCTTGCCCTTGAGCATCACGGCCTGGCGATGGCGGCAGACATTGGAGACCAGCTCGATGCCGCCCTGGGCGTTGCGCACCAGCGCGCGGCCCTCGCCCTCCTGGGGCAGGGCGTAATAGTCGCCGGGATTCGGCACGCTCAGCTGGTGCCCCACATAGCGGGGCCCGCGCTGGAAGATGGTGTCCAGCTCGCGCTGGAACAGCGCATCGTCAAAGTAGCTTGAAACTGGTAGTTGGCTTGCGGCCTGCTGCAGTTGAAGACTTAAATCAGACATGGGTGACCTGACCTAAAGACTCCCCACAGGGAGAAAGTGCGGGAGGTGCGCCAAGGCGCATCCAGAAAAAAGAAACCGGCTAGGGTGAGTAGCCGGCTCGACGGGAATGGGATTATAGGCGGTGGGGTTATTCCCGCACCCCCCCTACGTGTATTGAAATTACTGTTCTAGACGCAGGTCAAACAGGCGCTGCGTGGGCTTGTGCCTTTGGCGGCTGCCGGGCGGGTTCTGGGGCGCTGCGTCCATTCGGCGGGCTCCGGTCTCTGCGCCGTGGTGGTGCGCCTAAAATGGCCGGTTTTCTCACCTGCGCTCTGCCGCTTTGCCCATGCCCAAGGCTCCTGCCACCCCTGCACCACCCGCCGAACCCGCCAGCTACGAAGCGGCGCTGGAAGAGCTGGAGCAGCTTGTGGCCCGCATCGAGTCGGGCCAGTTGCCGCTGGACCAGATGCTGGCGGGCTACCAGCGTGGCGCGGCGCTGTTGGCGTTCTGCCGCCAGCGGCTGGAAGCGGTGCAGGACCAGATCAAGGTGCTGGACGATGGCCAGCTCCAACCATGGACCCAGGAATGAGTGCAGTGCCCGCGCCTTCAGACGCAGTGATGAGTCAGCTTTCCCCGTTTGATGTGGTCCCCTGGAGCCACAACCACCTGGCCCGCGTGGAGCGGGCCCTGTCCGGGTGGGTGGGTCATGGTGCCCCTGCCGGGCTGGGCGATGCCATGCGCTACGCCGTGCTCGATGGCGGCAAGCGGCTGCGGCCGCTGCTGGTGCTGGCCGCGTACGAGGCCGTGTGCAGCGGCACCCCCGCTGCGGAGGTGTCGGGCGAGGCGGCCCTGCGCGCGGCGTGTGCGGTGGAGCTGATCCATGCCTATTCCCTGGTGCACGACGATATGCCCTGCATGGACAACGACGTGCTGCGCCGGGGCAAGCCCACGGTGCATGTGCAGTTTGGCGAAGCCCAGGCCCTGCTGGCGGGCGATGCGCTGCAGGCCTTCGCGTTCGAGCTGCTCACCCCCGACGACAGCCCCGTGCCTGTTGCCATGCAGGCCACGCTGTGCCGCCTGCTGGCGCGCGCAGCGGGCTCGGCCGGCATGGCGGGCGGCCAGGCGATTGACCTGGCCAGCGTGGGCGTGGCGCTGACCGAAGACCAGCTGCGCCAGATGCACCGGCTCAAGACCGGTGCGCTGCTGCAGGGCAGTGTGCTCATGGGCGCCGTGTGCGGCCAAGCGGCACCGGCGGCCTACCAGGCGCTGTCGGAGTACGGCGCGGCCATGGGCCTTGCGTTCCAGGTGGTGGATGACATCCTGGACGTGGTGGCCGATTCGGCCACGCTGGGCAAGACGGCGGGCAAGGATGCTGCCGCCGACAAGCCCACCTATGTCTCTTTGCTGGGGCTGGAGCGTGCCCAGGCCCACGCGCAGGAACTGCTGCAGGACGCACACGCTGCCCTGGCGCGCAGTGGCTTGCCGGACACCCGTGCCCTGGCTGCGCTGGCCGACATGGTGGTGCGCCGCTCTTACTAGAATTTGAACAAAATTGGCCTCTACCGCCTGTCCATCATGCGTTAGTAGCTATTAAAAGAATAGTAAATGTCCACGACCTCCTTCCCCCTGCTGCAGACCATCAACGACCCGGCAGACCTGCGCCAGCTCGCGCGCGCCGACCTCAAGGCGCTGGCTGCCGAGCTGCGCGAGTTTGTGCTGCACAGCGTCTCCCAGACCGGCGGGCACCTCAGCTCCAACCTGGGCACGGTGGAGCTGACCGTGGCCCTGCACCATGTCTTCAACACCCCCGAAGACCGCCTGGTGTGGGATGTGGGCCACCAGACCTACCCGCACAAGATCCTGACCGGCCGCCGCGACCGCATGCACACGCTGCGCCAGTTGGGCGGCATCTCGGGCTTCCCGCAGCGCGCCGAAAGCATCTACGACACTTTTGGCACGGCGCATTCCAGCACCAGCATCTCGGCGGCCCTGGGCATGGCACTGGCCGCCAAGCGCAAGGGCGAAAACCGCCACGCCGTGGCCATCATCGGCGACGGCGCGATGACGGCAGGCATGGCGTTTGAAGCGCTGAACAACGCCGGTGTGGCCGACTGCAACCTGCTGGTGGTGCTCAACGACAACGACATGAGCATCAGCCCGCCCGTGGGCGCGCTCAACCGCTACCTGGCCCAGCTCATGAGCGGCCAGTTCTACGCCGCCGCCAAGAACGTGGGCAAGACCGTGCTCAAGCCCGTGCCGCCCCTGCTGGAGCTGGCCAAACGTTTCGAGCAGCAGGCCAAGGGCATGGTGGTGCCCGCCACCCTGTTCGAGAAATTCGGCTTCAACTACATCGGCCCCATCGACGGGCATGACCTCGATTCGCTGATCCCCACGCTCGAAAACATCAAGAGCCTCAAGGGCCCGCAGTTCCTGCATGTGGTCACCAAAAAAGGCCAGGGCTACAAGCTGGCCGAGGCCGACCCGATTGCCTACCACGGCCCCGGCAAGTTCGACCCCAGCGTGGGCCTGACCAAGCCCGCCACGCCACCCAAGCAGACCTTTACCCAGGTGTTTGGCCAGTGGCTGTGCGACATGGCCGCGCAGGACCAGCGCCTGGTGGGCATCACGCCTGCCATGCGCGAGGGCTCGGGCATGGTCGAGTTTGAAAAGCGTTTCCCCGAGCGCTACTACGACGTGGGTATTGCCGAGCAACATGCCGTGACCTTTGCCGCGGGCATGGCCTGCGAGGGCGTCAAGCCCGTGGTGGCGATCTACTCCACCTTCCTGCAGCGCGGCTACGACCAGTTGATCCACGATGTGGCCCTGCAGAACCTGCCCGTGGTGTTTGCGCTCGACCGTGCGGGCCTGGTGGGTGCCGACGGCGCCACCCATGCAGGGGCGTACGACATCCCGTTTGTGCGCTGCATCCCCAACATGGGCATGGCCTGCCCGGCCGATGAGCGCGAATGCCGTCAGCTGCTCACCACGGCCTTTGAGCAGAACCACCCCGTGGCCGTGCGCTACCCGCGTGGCAGCGGCGCAGGTGTGGCCCCGCTGGCGGGGCTGGAGGGGCTGCCGTTCGGCAAGGGCGAGATCCGCCGCGAGCGCCAGGGCACCGATGCCAACGCGCCGCGCATCGCCATCCTGTCGTTTGGCACCTTGCTGTACCCCGCATTGGAAGCGGCGGAGTCGCTGGATGCCACCGTGGTCAACATGCGCTGGGCCAAGCCCATCGACGAGGCCTTGCTGCGCGAGGTCGCCGAGCGCCACGATGTGCTGGTCACGTTGGAAGAAGGCGCGATCCAGGGCGGCGCAGGCAGTGCCGTGACCGAAGCCCTCAACACCATGGGCATCGTGCGCCCTGTGCTGCAACTGGGCCTGCCCGACGTGTTCATCGAACACGGCGACCCGGCCAAGCTGCTGGCCCTGCAAGGGCTCGACGCCGCAGGCATCCGCGCATCGATTGCCGCGCGTTTTCTGTCCAATAACGCCGCCTGAGCGCGTTGGCCGGGCGATGGGCCCCGGCAGCCGCGCCGCGCGCCGCCAGGGCGCGTCTTTGCACGCCGCTCAGCGGATGCTTGCAGAAGCCTGAAGGTGCACCGCCTGCGCCGGATTTCGCGGGAAAACCCGCAAAAGTCCCGGGGGGCATGTTTCTACAATGGCCCTCGGCTGAATCGAGTCCTTGGCTTGCCGTGCACAACGCGTGCTGCCCAAGTTTTGCAATCAATATATCGGAGAGAACCTCATGGATCGTCGTTCAATCATCAAGCATGCCGGCATCGCCGGTGTGCTGGCTGCGGGCGCTGCGCCTGCTGTCCACGCCCAGGCTGCCATCCGCTGGCGTCTGGCTTCCAGCTTCCCCAAGTCGCTGGACACCATCTACGGTGGCGCTGATGTGTTCTCCAAGGCCGTCAAGGCCATGTCCGGTGGCAAGTTTGAAATCTCCGTGCATGCTGGTGGCGAGCTGATGCCTCCCTTCGGCGTGCTGGACGGCGTGCAGCAAGGCACCGTGGAGATGTGCCACACCGTGCCTTACTACTTCTACGGCAAGAACCCCGCATTCGCCCTGGGCTCGGCCATTCCCTTCGGCTTCAATGCCCGCCAGATGAACGCCTGGATGCTGCATGGCAACGGCCGCAAGCTGATGAACGAGTTCTACTCGAACTACAACGCCATCAGCTTCGCTGGCGGCAACACCGGCACGCAGATGGGCGGCTGGTACCGCAAGGAAATCAAGTCGCCTGCCGATTTCAAGGGCATGAAGATGCGCCTGGGCGGCGGTCTGGTGGGTGAAGTGATGCAGAAGCTGGGTGCCGTGCCCCAGAGCATCCCCGGCGGCGAAATCTACCAAGCCCTCGAAAAGGGCACGCTGGACGCCGCCGAGTGGGTGGGTCCTTACGACGACCAGAAGCTGGGCTTCAACAAGGTCGCTCCGTTCTACTACTACCCCGGCTGGTGGGAAGGTGGTCCTGAAGTGGACTTCTTCGTCAACCAGAAGGCCTTCGACGGTCTGTCGTCCGAGAACAAGGCCATCATCGAAGCCGCTACCAACGTGGCCCACATCGACATGCTGGCCAAGTACGACGCCCTGAACCCCACGGCGCTCAAGCAACTGGTGGCTGCCAAGACCAAGGTGCTGCCGTTCTCGCAAGCGGTGATGGACGCATCCTTCAAGGCCGCCATGGAAGTGTTCGCCGAGAACGACGCCAAGAGCCCCGAGTGGAAGAAGATCTACGCCGACATGCGTACCTTCCAGCGCGACCAGATCCTGTGGTTCCGCTTTGCCGAAGCCCGCTACGACACCTTCATGTCTGCACAGAAGGTCTAAGCGCTGCGACTCCGTGCGGCTCGGTGCCGCATGGTTCCAACGATCAACCCGCCAGGTTCGCCTGGCGGGTTTTTTTGTGCCTGCGGTTTTCCCCTGTGTGGGGCCCATGCCTGTGCAGCGTCGGGGTGGGGTGGCCGCACGCCACAGACCGGCTGCTGTGCGGGGTGATCCCGTAGACCGCCACGCGCATGGGCATGGGTCTTTGTGCGGCATATTCGGGTGGGGTCCTGCCCAGCGCTTGGGGTGCATGCCATGCTTGCAGCCCCCCCTTGATGCCCTGAATGCGTTGGCGGCGTTCCTCCTGCCTCCCGCCGGGTCTTTGTCTCCCGTCGGGTCTTTGTCTCCCGTCGGGCCGTGCACCCCATTGAAGAGCGCGCTTCTCTCCTTGCAATCGGCCACCGGCTTGTGACGAGGCTTTGTGTGCGGACCATTGCGACGCCATGGAACGGCCACGCCCTGTTTGGGCTGTGGGGCCCGGTGCGTTTGGCAGGAGTGCATGAAAAAAGCCCCGGCGGAGGGCATCCGCCGGGGCTTTGTTCTGGGGGCCGTGAGGGCTGAGGGGTGGGGGCGTCCCCCTTCAGCCGCTGCACATCACTTCTTCTCGTTGGCCATCGAGTCCTGCAGGGCCTTCAGCGGGTCATCTGCTGCGGGCGCTGCAGTCTCGCCGCCAGGGGCTGCTGCTGCGCCTTCCATGCCAGCGGTGGGGTCGGCGGCCTCGGCGGACGCGCCGGGCATGGTGGCTTCCATTTCCATGCGCACCTTGTCGAGGTCATAGACCTCTTCCTTGTCGAGGCCGCTGGAGACGATGCCAGGGAATGCAATGATCAGGCCCACCATCAGCAGCTGGATGCACAGGAAGGGAATGGCGCCCCAGTAGATCTGTGGCGTGGTCACCGGCGCAATCATCTTCTTGGTGACCTTGTCCATGTACTCCTTGGCCGGGGCCACGCTGCGCAGGTAGAACAGCGCGAAGCCGAACGGTGGGTGCATGAACGAGGTCTGCATGTTCACGGCCAGCAGCACGCCGAACCAGATCAGGTCAATGCCCAGCTTGTGGGCCACGGGGGCCAGCAAAGGCACCACGATGAAGGACAGCTCGAAGAAGTCCAGGAAGAACGCCAGGAAGAACACCATGATGTTCACGACGATCAGGAAGCCGAGCTGGCCGCCGGGCAGGCCGGTCAGCAGGTGCTCCACCCACAGCGGGCCGTCCACGCCTTGGAAGGTCAGGCCGAAGATGCTGGCGCCCACCAGAATGAACACCACAAAACACGACAGCTTGGTGGTGGTGGTGACGGCCTGTTTGAGCAGCGACATCGACAGTCGGCCACGGATGATGGCCATGATGCCGGCACCCAGCGCGCCCATGGCGCCGCCTTCGGTGGGGGTGGCAACACCCAGGAAGATGGTGCCCAGCACCAGGAAGATCAGCAGCAGCGGCGGAATCAGCACAAAGGTCACGCGCTCGGCCACGCGGGAGAGCAGGCCCATGCGGGTGATCTTGTTGATGCTGGCGGCCACAAAGGCCAGGGCCACACCAAAGCACATGGAGACCACAATGGTTTCATCCAGCGCGACCTTGTCCACCGCTTCGCCCGACCACCAGCTGTGCAGGGCCGGCATGTTCTTGGCAACATAAATCGAGGCTGCCACGCAGATGCCGGTCAGCACCAGCAGCGAAGGCACGCCGCTCTTGCCGTTGTCGTCCTTGAGCGTGCGCGCTTCGGGCGGGAGGGCAGGCACCCACTGGGGTTTAAAAACGGCCAGCAGGATGATGTACAGCGCATAGAAGCCGGTGAGCATCAGGCCGGGCAGGAAGGCGCCCTTGTACATGTCGCCCACGCTGCGGCCCATCTGGTCGGCAATGATGATCAGCACCAGCGATGGGGGGATGATCTGCGCCAAGGTGCCGGAGGCGGCAATCACCCCGGCAGCCAGGCGCCGGTCGTAGCCGTAGCGCAGCATGATGGGCAGCGAGATCAGGCCCATCGAGATCACGGAAGCGGCCACCACACCCGTGGTGGCTGCCAGCAGCGCGCCCACGAAGATCACGGCCAGCGCCAGGCCGCCACGGATGGGGCCGAACAGCTGACCGATGGTGTCCAGCAGGTCTTCCGCCATCCCGCTGCGCTCCAATATGAGCCCCATCAGCGTGAAGAACGGAATGGCCAGCAGGGTGTCGTTCTGCATGATGCCGAAGATGCGCAGCGGCACGGCTTGCAGCAGTGCCTCGGGCAGCACGTTGAGTTCAATGCCGATGAAGGCGAAGAAAAGGCCGCAGGCACCCAGGCTGAAGGCGACGGGAAAGCCCACCAGCAGGAAGGCGATGAGCCCCGCGAACATGATCGGGGCCAGGTTGTGTGCAATGAATTCCATGGTGTGTGCTCCGCTCAGACGGCCTCGGTCTTGTTCTTGCCGTTGCCCTTGGCGGCTTCAGCCAGGTTGCGGATGGATTCGGCGAGCTCTTCCTCGGCCGTCTTCTCCACTTTCTTGAGCGTGGGGTCTTCGATCAGGCCTTGCAGGAAGCCCAGGCGCTTGATCAGCTCGGAGATGCCCTGCAGCCACAGCAGCGCAAAGCCCAGCGGCATCATCAGATACACAGGCCAGCGGATCAGGCCACCTGCGTTGTTCGACATTTCGCCCGAGGCCAGCGCGCGGGTGAAGAAGGGAATGCCATACCAGAGCACGGCCAGGCACATGGGCGTGAGGAAGGCGATGTAGCCGAACACGTCGATCCAGATCTGCGTGCGCTTGGAGAAGCGGCTGGAGATCACGTCCACCTTCACGTGCTCGCCCTGCAGCAGCGTGTAGCCTGCGGCCAGCAGGAACGATGCGGCAAACAGGTACCACTGCACTTCCAGGAAGGCGTTGGAGCTGATGTTGAACGCTTTGCGCACCACGGCATTGACGCCGCTGATGATGGTGGAGGCCAGGATCAGCCAGACCACGTATTTGCCGACCTGGGTGTTAAGCCAGTCGATCCCCCTTGATAACTTCAATAGAGCCTGCATGGTGTCTCCAATAAAAAGGCTGTGCGTACGATGTGCCGGGCCGCCACGCGGGTGGGCGCAGCGGATCGACAAACTTTTACAACGGCGCGATTCTACGGAGCACTGTAGGCCCAGGCTGACGGATGCGTGACGGTGTTATCCCTCAGCAGGCTCTAGTTCTTTAGCTATCAAAAATAGAGCAATTAGGGTTTCTTCCTAGATGCCGTTGCCCGCTTTTTCCCGTTGAACTGCCACCAGGGCAGCACCGTGCTCATGGCCAGCACCTCGCCGCAGCGCAGGGGGGTGTAGCCGGGCAGGGTGGCCATGTGTGCCAGCCATTCAGGGGTTTGCAGCAGGGTGCGCAGGGCGAGCGTGGCGGGTTGGTCCAGGCTGGCTTTCAGGCAGGCCAGGTGGTAGCGCTCGTGCACCAGCGGCACAAAGTCCAGCCCGCGCGCGCGCGCGGCCAGCTCGATGCCCATGCCCACATCGGCGGCTCCGGCGGCCACGGCCTGCGCTATGGCAGTGTGGGAGGGCTCGTTGAGCGCATAGCCGACGATGCCCTGCGCATCCAGCCCCTCCTGGGCCAGCAGGTCGTCCAGCAGCACTCGCGTGCCCGTGCCCAGGGGCCGGTTCAAGAAGCGTGCGCCGGTGCGGGCCACGTCCTGCAGGCTGTGCAGCCCCAGCGGGTTGCCTGGAGCCACGATGAGGCCCTGCGTGCGCTGGGCAAAGCCGATGATCTTGTGCAGGCCCGGCTGCAGCAGGGGCTGATAGGTCTGGGCGGTGAGCGAATCGGCCCCGGCCTGCTCCACGGTGTGGAAGCCCGCCAGCGTGCAGCGCCCTTCGTTCAGCGCGCGGATCGCGTCCACGCTGCCAGTGAAGCGGATGTCGAGGTGCAGTGCGCCCGCATCGGCCTGCGCGGCATGGGTGCGCAGGGCCACCAGGGCGTCGTCGTGGCTGGCGTACAGGGTGAGCACATGGGCGTTGGGGTCGAAGGCCACGGCAAACGCGCGCTCCAGGTCGGCGTGCAGCGCCGCAATCTGCGGCGCCAGCCTGGCCTGGGCCTGGCGTTCGGCCCACAGCAGCTTGGCGCCGAACTCGCTGAGCTGGGCCGACTGACCCTTGCCCCAGATGATCAGCTCGCCGCCCAGCTGGTCCTCCCAGCGCTTGAGTGCACCCCAGACATGGCGGTACGAAAGGTCCAACGCACGTGCGGCACCCGAGATGGAGCCATGTTCTGCCACGGCCTGCAGCAGCTCGGGCAGCGGGTTGCGGATGAGGGCGTTGCCTGCATCCTTGCTGAGTGTGTAGTGAAGTTGGACCCTATGCACGGACGTTCATATCGCTGGATATTGGATGGGTGCCTACGATAGCCCAAACCGATCCTCTGGCCCATGTCCACTCTCACCGAAAGCGCGGTCACAGCGCTGCAACTCACCCTCTCCTCCGACCCCGTCCTCTGGACCATCGTGGGCCGCTCCTTGTCTGTCAGTGCCACGGCCTGTCTGCTGGCCTGTGGCATGGGCCTGGTGCTGGGCGCCTGGTTGGGCGTGGCCCGCTTCACGGGGCGCGGGGCGGCGCTGGCGGTGCTCAACACCCTGCTGGCTGTGCCCTCGGTGGTGGTGGGGCTGGTGGTGTACCTGGTGCTGTCGCGCAGCGGGCCGCTCGGGTCGCTGGGCTGGCTGTTCAGCTTCAAGGCCATGGTGCTGGCGCAGGCCATTCTGGTGTTGCCTGTGGTCACGGCGCTCACGCGCCAGGTGGTGGAAGACGCCGAGCGCGCGCACGGCGAGCAGCTGCGCTCCATGGGCGCAGGCCCGCTGCTGCGGGCCCTGCTGCTGGCCTGGGACGAGCGCTATGCCTTGCTCACGGTGCTGCTGGCCTCGTTCGGCCGCGCCATCTCCGAGGTGGGCGCGGTGATGATCGTGGGCGGCAACATCGACGGCTTCACGCGCGTGATGACCACGGCCATTGCGCTGGAGACCAGCAAGGGCGACCTGCCCCTGGCGCTGGCGCTGGGCATCATCCTGCTGGCCGTGGTGCTGGCGCTCAATGTGCTGATTGCGCTGCTGCGCCGCTGGCGCGAGCGGGTGGACGGCTCGGCAAGCGGCACGGCGGTGGGGGTGGCGGCATGAGCGGCCCACCCAGCACTGCGTGGGCCGATCTGCGCCAGGTGACGGTGCGCTACGGCCGCGTGCCCGCGCTGGAGCAGGTCACGCTGCGCATCACCCCCGGCGAGCGCGTGGCGCTGGTGGGCGCCAACGGCAGCGGCAAAAGCACCTTGCTGCGCGTGCTCAATGGCCTGGCGGGCACCCAGGCAGGCGGCCTGCACTGCGATGCCACCTTGCGCCAGGCCATGCTGTTCCAGCGCCCGCACATGCTGCGCACCAGCGCGCAGAACAACGTGGCGCTGGGCCTGTGGCTGCGCGGTACGCGCTGGCGCGATGCGCGGCTGCAGGCGCTCACGGCGCTGCAGCGCGTGGGCCTGCGCGACATCGCTGCGCAGAACGCCCGCACCTTGTCGGGCGGCCAGCAGCAGCGGGTGGCGCTGGCCCGCGCCTGGGCGCTGCGGCCCGATGTGCTGCTGCTCGACGAGCCCACCGCCAGCCTTGACCCCCATGCCAAGCGCGAGGTCGAAGCCCTGATGGCCGACTTTGCCGCCAGCCACGGCGCGGCGGGCCCGGCCCACCCGGTGACCATGGTGTTCAGCAGCCACAACCTGGGCCAGGTCAAGCGCCTGGCCAGCCGTGTGATCTACCTGGAGCATGGCCGCCTGGTGGCCGATCTGCCGGTGCACGACTTTTTCAACGGCCCCCTGCCAGAGGCCGCCCGTTTGTTTGTCAAGGGAGAACTGGGATGATGGCGATGACGAAAAACTTCAAGCTTTTTAAGCCTCTTGCGCGCGTCCAGTATGTGCTGATAGCTACTGTTTTTGTAGCGTATGGCCCAGCATCCGCCCAGAACATCACCATGGCGTCCACCACGTCCACCGAGCAGTCGGGCCTGTTTGGCCACCTGATGCCCGAGTTCAAGAAGGCCAGTGGCCTGGACGTGAAGGTGGTGGCCCTGGGCACCGGCCAGGCGCTCGACATGGCGCGCCGGGGTGATGCCGATGTGCTGTTTGTGCACGACCAGGTCGCCGAAGAGAAGTTTGTGGCCGACGGCTGGGGCGTGAAGCGCTACCCCGTGATGTACAACGACTTCATCCTGATCGGCCCCAAGGGCGACCCGATGGGCACCAAGGGCAAGGACATCGTGGCCGCTCTGCAGAAGCTGGCCACGGCCAACGGCAACTTTGTCTCGCGCGGCGACAAGAGCGGCACGCACGCGGCCGAGCTGCGCTACTGGAAGCTTGCGGGTGCCGACACGGCCAAGGGCAGCGGCTACAAGGAATGCGGCTGCGGCATGGGCCCGGCGCTCAACATCGCCGCGTCGAGTGGCGCCTACGTGCTGGCCGACCGGGGTACCTGGCTCAACTTCAAGAACCGTGCCGACCTGGCCGTGCTGGTCGAAGGCGACACCAGGCTTTTCAATCAATACGGCGTGATGGTGGTCAACCCCGCCAAGCACCCGCATGTGAAGGCGCAGGACGCGCAGAAGTTTGTGGACTGGGTGGTGTCGCCCGCTGGCCAGCAGGCCATCGCGGGCTACAAGATCGGGGGCGAGCAGCTGTTCTTCCCCAACGCTGGAAAGTAAATCCCCCTGAGTCGCTTCGCGCCATCCCCCCAAGGGGACGCCACCGGTGGCCCTGCGGAGCCGGTTCCATGGTGGCACGGGCTTGCGCCGCGCCAGTTTCCAGGCGACAGGGGCTGTGCGGGTTGTCACGTTAGCAAGGCAGGTCGGGCTCGCGCGAAGGGGCGCAACCCGGCAGCTGCATGCTCAGTCGTCATCCCGGTGATGGCTGCTGCGCCAGATGGCCCGCACCAGCCACAGCCCACACACCACGGCACCAAAGAAGCCCAGAAAACCAAACGCGGGCAGCCCGAACAGCGTGGGCCCGCCCTTCACGGTCATCACGATGGACGAGCCGATGATCAGCGCCGCAATCACCAGCGCCATGGCCAAGCGGTTGGCCGAGCGGTCGATCTGGTCGCCCACGCGCTTGAGGTGGGCCAGCTCGATGCCTACCTGCAGGTGCCCACGCCGCGCATTGCGCAGCAGCCGCGAGAGGTCGTCCGGCAGCTGCTCCGCCGTGGCCAGCACCCGCCGCAGCGCGGTCCAGGCGCGCCCGGCCAGCGCCTCAGGGCGGTAGCGGTGGCGCACCACCTGCTGGAGCACGGGCAGGGTTTCGGTGGCCATGTGAAAGCCCGGGTCCAGGTTGCGGCCCATGCCTTCGAGCGAGATGAAGGCCTTGATCAGCAGCGCCAGGTCGGGTGGCAGCCCCAGGCGGTGCTCGCGCAGGATGGCGCTCACGTCCGCCAGCATCTGGCCCAGGCTCAGCTGCGCCAGCGGCACGCCGTGGTACTGGTCCACAAAGGCCTCGACCTCGGTTTCGAGCTGGCCCAGGTTCAGGCCCTGGGCGTCGCCCGTCCAGTCCAGCAGCACATCGGCCACCGCCTGGGGCTGGTGCTCCACCAGGCCCAGCAGCAGTTGCAGCAGCTCGTCGCGCCGCCGCTGCGACAGCCGCCCCACCATCCCGAAGTCGATGAAGGCAATGCGGTTGCCGGGCAGGTAGAACACGTTGCCCGGGTGCGGATCGGCGTGGAACAGGCCGTCTTCCACAATCATCTTGATCACCGCCTGCGCGCCCCGCTGTGCCAGCACGCGGCGGTTGAAACCCGCCTCGGGCGTGAGCGCGGCCAGCGCGCCGCCGGGTGTGCCGTCGATGAAATCCTGCACGTTGATGCGCTCGCGGGTGTAGGCCCAGTGCACGCGCGGGATCACGATGTGGGGCAGCGCTTCGGCCATGTTGGCGGCGATGCGCTCGGCCTGGCGGCATTCGCCCGCCAGGTCCAGCTCGCGCCGCAGGGAGCGTGCGAATTCGCGCACCAGCTGCTGCGGCCGGTAGGGCTTGAGCGCAGGCAGCTCGGCCTCGGCCAGCGCGGCCAGGCGTTGCAGCAGGCGCAGGTCGGCGTGGATGGTGTCGGCAATGCCGGGGCGGCGGATCTTGACCACCACTTCGGTGCCGCCATGCAGGCGGGCGCGGTGCACCTGGGCGATGGAGGCCGCAGCCAGCGGTGTGGTGTCGAACCAGGCGAACACCTCTTCGGGCTCGGCGCCCAGGTCTTCGCGCAGCTGCGGGCGCAGGGCATCGAAGGGCACGGCGGGCACCTGGCTGTGCAGTTTTTCGAACTCGGCAATCCACTCGGGGCCGAACAGATCGGCCCGGCCCGCGAGGATCTGCCCGAACTTGACGAACGCCGGGCCCAGTTCTTCCAGCGCCAGCCGCACCTGCACGGGCGGCTCCACGCGGGCCAGGTCGGCAGCATGCGTCCAGTTCAGCGCCTGGCCCGCGCGCTCCAGCCGGTCGGCCAGGCCCATGCGGCGCACGGTGTCGCCAAAGCCGTGGCGCACCATTACCCCCAGGATTTCCTTCAGGCGCCCGAGGTCGCGGGCCGTGTCCAGCGTTTCGATGAGCATGGGGCCATCATAGGTTCAGAAGCCCAGCACAGGCTTGTTCACCATCAGGTAGAACACCACGGCCATGGCCACAAAGGCGGGGTAGCCCAGCGCCTCCCACCAGCGGGCGTAGCGCCAGTACAGCGGGGGCAGCACGCCGTCGCCCTGTTCGCTTTGTGCGGCCTGCGCTGCCATGTCGCGCATGCGCAGCTGCAGCCACACCACGGGCAGCCAGCAGGCCCCGGCCACCAGGTACAGCGCGATCGACACAGCAAGCCACGGTGTGCTCCAGGGCAGGCCCGCCATGGCCGCCATGGCCAGCCCCGTAGCGGGCTGGATGAGCACCGTGGGCGTGGTGAACCACCAGTCTGCCCGCACCACCAGACGCGTGACCACGGCCTGCGCCTGCACATTGCCGCTGCGGTTGGTGAAGAACATGTAGAACGCCGAGCCGAGCCCCGTGCCCACCAGCAGCACGCTGGAGACGATGTGCAGCCACTTGAGGGTGAGGTACAGGCTCATGGGGACTTCGCGCGTTCGTCCTGCAGCAGCACCAGCAGGATGGCGGCAATGGGCAGGTTCTTGGTCAGCGGGCCCAGCGGGTGCAGCCACCAGGACGGGTCGATGGCGCTGGCCAGCAGGGTCATGATCCCCATCAGCACCAGGGCTGCGAGGTAGGCCGCCCGGCCGGGCCGCCAGGCCATCCAGGCGCCCAGCGCCGCATCGGCGGCAGCTCCGGCCAGGATGAGTGAGGGCGCCAATCCTGCAATGCTGCTCCACGCAGGGGGCAGGCTGACCAGCAGTGCGCGGCTTTGCCCGTTCAGCTCCACCACGCTCACCAGGGCCGTGGCCAGCCACACGAAGACGAGGCTCCAGCGCAGCAGCGCATGGGCGGCGGGCGTCATGCCTCCTCCACGGTGTCTGTCACCATGCCCCACTTTGCAAACTCGGGCGTAAAAGACTCCAGCGGCAGCAGGCCGGTGCTGGTGTGTGCGCCAGTGGGCAGGGCCTGCCCGGCGGCCAGTTGCCGGGCCAGCAGGATGGTGGCCATGCAGGGGATCTCGGGGCCGTGGTCGTTGTCGGCCGCAATGTGCCACGCGCGTTGGCGCGGCTGGCCCTGGGCGTCGGCACCTGCCACCCGCACCACCATGCCGCCCAAGGGGGTGCCCAGGGCGTCGAGCACGCCGCCGCTGCGGTGCAGCAGCCCCGCCAGCTTTTCGGGGTGGGCCAGCAGCCCCCAGTGGCGCAGGGCGGCCAGGGTGGCAAAGCTGCGCTGCGCGATGCCCACTTCCAGGGCCGCGCGGAACAGGACGCGGTCGCGCACCCGGTAGTGGGCCGGGAAAATCTCCAGGTCTGGGATGTCGCACACTGCCCCCAGGCGCGGCCGCAGGCGGTGGAACCGCACCGGCGTGGGCGCGGCCCAGCCCCGCCGGGCTTGCCAGCGGCCACCCTCCCACACGGGGATCGGCAGTCCGCAATAGCTCAGCACGGCGGCCAGCGTGGCCTCGCCGCGCGGCGCGCGCTGTGCAGGGGCGATGCAGATGTCGATGCTGTCGATGTGCTGCCAGTCTGCGCACAGGTGGTCGATGACGGCCGACGACAGTGCGGGCACGGTGCTGGCTCCGGTGACTGCGGTGCGCCCGGCCGCCGCAAAGGGGGCCTGCAGCGCTGCCGGAAAGTCGCACACAAACCGGCGCCCGTCGGCCAGGTCAATGTAGTGCGCGCCTGCCTCGGCAGCGGCCTGGGCCACGCCGTAGGCCTGTGCCTGGAAGGGGCCTGCCGTGTGGATCACCAGGCCCACGCCCAGCGCGCGCAGCCGGTTGGCCAGGCCGGGTGCCTGGTGGTCCAGCGCGATGCCTTGCGCGCCGTGGCCCAGAGTGTGCGCCAGGGCCTGGGCGCGGGTGGCATCACGGCCTGCCACCAGCAGTTCGATGCCGTGGTGGGTGGCCGGGTCGCCCGCCAGTGCGCGGCAGATGCGTGCGCCAAAGTTGCCGTAGCCGCCCAGGACCAGGGATTTGAGTGTTCCCATGGTTTAGGCCCCGCGCGGCTTGGTGTGCAAGCCTTCATGGAGTCGCGCGTACGCGCCGGTCGTTGATCGATGACTTTGTTTTTTCCACGCCATGGCCACCCCGTCCTCCCCTTTTGTGTTGTGTGTCTGCGGGCCATCATACGGTCGGTGCGGCCTGGCTTTGAGCGGGGTCAGTTCACGATGGCAATGCCCTTGATCTGCGCAAAAACAGCCCGGCCCGGCGCCAGCGCCAGCGCCTGGGCCGACCGCTGGGTGACCCGTGCCAGCAGCCGCGCGGCCCCGGCGTCCAGCGCCACCATGCACTGGCCCGGGCTGTCTTCGGCCAGGGCCACCACGGTGGCGGGCAGGATGTTGAGGATGCTGCTGTCTTCGGGCGCGGCCAGTGCCAGGCTCACGTCGCGCGCCTGCACGCGCAGGCGCAATGCCTCGCCCGGCGCGTGCGCCGTGGGGCTGACCAGCAGTAACTGCCCGCCGCTGAACCCCACGGTGGTGATGTGGTCGTGCGCATCATGCTGCTGCACGGTGCTGTCAATCACCGTGGCGGCTGCATCGCCATGGGCCAGGGGCAGGTCCAGGCGGGTGATCAGCTCGCCCGTGGGGCCCTGGGCCAGCACGCGGCCTTCGCGCAGCAGCACCATGTGGCTCGCCAGCCGTGCGACCTCGTCGATGGCGTGGCTCACGTACAGCACGGGGATGTCGAGCGCGCGGTGCAGAGTCTCCAGATAGGGCAGGACCTCGGCCTTGCGCTGTGCGTCCAGCGCGGCCAGGGGCTCGTCCATGAGCAGCAGGCGCGGGCTGGTGGCCAGCGCGCGCGCAATGGCCACACGCTGGCGCTCGCCGCCCGACAGGGCCTGGGGCTTGCGCTCCATCAGATGGCCGATGCCCAGCAGTTCAACGGCCTGCTCCAGCGCCACCTGGCGCCGCGCGGGCGGCGTGCGCTGCAGGCCATAAGTGATGTTGCCGCGCACCTTCAGGTGGTCGAACAGGCTGGCCTCCTGAAACACATAGCCCAGCGCGCGCTCGTGGGTAGCGCGCCAGAGGTGGGCGGCGTCGTCCTGCCACACCTCGCCGTTCACCACCACGCGGCCGGGCCGGGCGCGGGCCAGGCTCGGGTTCGGATGGTTGCGGGTCAAGCCCGCGATGCCACGCAGGCAGGTGGTCTTGCCGCAGCCCGAGGGGCCGAACAGCGCCGTCACACCGCGTCCAGGCAGATGCAGGTCCACATCCAGAGTGAAGCCTGGGCGCACCAGGTGCAGGCGGGCGTGGATGGAGGGCAGAGGCAATGCGGTTTCCATCATTGCCTCACGACACCAGGGGGGCGCGGCGCCGCGTGAGGTTCAGGCCCAGCAGCACCAGGAACGAGAACACCACCATGCCCCCTGCCAGCCAGTGCGCCTGGGCATACTCCAGCGCCTCCACGTGGTCGTAAAGCTGCACTGACACCACACGCGTCACGCCAGGGATGTTGCCGCCCAGCATGAGCACCACGCCGAACTCGCCCACCGTGTGCGCAAAGCTCAGGATCGCGGCATGGACAAAACCCGGCCGGGCCAGCGGCAGCGCCACGGTGAAGAACTTGTCCAGCGGGCCCGCTCCCAGGGTGGCAGCGGCCTCCATCGGCCGACTGCCGATGGCCTCGAACGCGTGCTGCAGCGGTTGCACCGCAAACGGCAGCGAATAGATGAGCGAGCCCACCACCAGGCCCCAGAAGGTGAAGGGCAGCGTGCCCAGCCCCAGGCTTTGGGTGAATTGCCCGATAGGGCCTTGGGGCCCCAGGGTGATCAGCAGATAGAAACCGATCACCGTGGGGGGCAGTACCAGGGGCAGCGCTACCACCGCCGACACCGGGCCGCGCCAGCGCGACCGCGTGTGCGCCAGCCACCAGGCCAGCGGCGTGCACAGCACCAGCAGCAGCACCATGGTGGTGCCTGCCAGCCGCAGCGTGAGGCCAATGGCCGCCAGGTCAGCGCTGGAGAAGGGCATAGGTGTTGAATAGAGTTTTGCGGTCGCGCGGTCCTTGGTCTTGTCCGGCAGCGCGTTCGATTCATCAGGGCCGTTCGGGCTGAGCTTGTCGAAGCTTCGCGCAGCGCTTCGACAAGCTCAGCGTGATCGGCTTTGCTTGTTTAAGTTAATGCACAACGGCCTCAGAAACTATAGCCGTAGGACCGGATGATGCCCTTGGCCTTGTCACCCTTGAGGTACTGCATCAGCGCCAGGGCCGCCGCATTGCCCTTGCCTGTCTCCAGCAGGGCCGCATCCTGGCGGATAGGCTCGTGCAAGTCGGCGGGCACCTGCCAGGCCGAGCCGCTCGTGATCTTGCCGTCGGCCATCACCTGCGACAGCGCCACAAACCCAAGCTGCGCATTGCCGGTGGCCACAAACTGGTGGGTCTGTGCAATGTTCTCGCCCTGTACCAAACGCGGCTGCAGCCGTGCGGTCACCCCCAGCTTGTCCATGGCCTGCATGGCTGCCATGCCATAGGGCGCGATCTTGGGGTTGGCAATGGCCAGGTGCTTGAAGTCGCCGGTTTTGAGCACGCTGCCCTGGGCGTCCACATAGCCGGGCTGGGCGCTCCACAGTACCAGCGTGCCAATGGCATAGGTAAAGCGCGCGTTGGCCACGGCCTTGCCTTCCTTCTCCAACCGGGCGGGGGTGGTGTCGTCGGCCGACAGCAGGATCTGGAACGGTGCGCCGTTGCTGATCTGCGCGTAGAACTTGCCGGTGGCGCCAAACGACAGCTCGGCCTTGTGGCCCGTGTCGGCCTGGAAAGCTGAAGCAATCTTCTGCATGGGGGCCGTGAAGTTGGCGGCCACTGCAACAGAGACGGTGTCGGCCTGCGCCGTCTGTACGGAGGCCAGGGTGAGACCGAACCACCCAACGATGGCGCGAAGCGCGGGGGCGAGGTGCTGGAGCATGGTGGTGGATGCGAGGGAGTCGTTATTCATATTTGGAATAGCGAGTATAGACACCCTGCTGGTGGCCTGTCCGCGATGGCTTGTTGGGGGATGGGAGCCAGGGGCGCATGAGCGGAGACCTTGTCGGTGGCACCGCCGTGCCGCCGTGCAGCAGGCCGCCTGATGGACGTCAGTCTTCGGTGCACACCTGGTTGCGTCCTTGGGCCTTGGCCCGGTAGAGCGCCGCATCGGCCCGCTTGAGGGTGGCCTCGATATCGGCATCGCCCGGGCCCCATTGCGCCAGCCCGATGGAAGCCGTGACATGCACGGCGCGCCCATCGCGCAGGGCCACTGGGGTGGTCTGCAGGGCCAGGCGCAGGCGCTCGGCGGCGGTCACCGCTTCGGCCAGCGGGGTGGTGGGCATGAGCACTGCAAACTCTTCGCCGCCGATGCGGGCGGGCAGGTCCACACTGCGCAACTGGGCCACCAGCAACTGCGCCAGCTGCACCAGCACATCGTCGCCCCCGGCATGGCCGTACTCGTCGTTGATCTTCTTGAAAAAGTCCACGTCCAGCATCAGCACGCAGAACACCTGCATGCTGCGGCGGCTGCGGGCGATTTCGTGCTCGGCCTTGTCGTAGAAGTCACGCCGGTTGCTCAGGCCGGTCAGTGCATCGCTGCGCGCCATGCGCTCCAGCTGGGCCTGCACACGCTTCTTCTCGGTATGGTCGAACACGGTGGAGCGGCTGGCGACAAAGCGGCCCTGGGCATCGTGGATGGCGGTGGCGCTGATCAGGATGGGCATGGCCTCGCCGGACGCGGTCAGCAGTTCCATCTCCAGGTCCTTGATGTGGCCTTCGTGCATGAACTGGGGAAAGCGGTCCTGGAAGATCTGCTGGCTGGCCGGTGTCAGAAAGTCGGAATAGGCCCGGCCCTGCACCAGTGCCAGCGGCAGGCCCAGCCATTGCAGCTCGGTCTGGTTCATGCGCAGCACGCGGCCCTCATGGTCGAGCGAGTGGTAGCCGCAGGGCGCGTGGTCGTACAAATCCTGCACCTGTTCGCGCGCGCTCACGGCCACGTCGCGGTCGCCGCGCATGGCCGCCTCGCTGCGCCGGGTGGCATCAAACTGCTCGGCAATGGCCGCCAGCTCGGACACCCGCAGGGGCACGGGCCTGCTGCGTGGATCGGCAGACCCGTCCACGGCGTGGGCCACGGCCTTCATCTGGCGCAGCAGGTAGCGCGAAAACGCCATGGCGGTGACTACCGACAGCGCCATCCACAGCAGGCCCAGGCCCGCCATGTGCCACAGCATGTCCGTCAGGGGGCCGTGCAGGATGGTCTGCGGCACCGCCACGCCCAGGTACCAGTCAAAGCCGAACACGGGCCGCACCAGGTTCATGGTGGGCGTGCCTTCCAGCGTGGCGCCCAGGAACGGGGCGGGTTGTCCGGCGGAGAGGATGCCTTGCCGGAACGATGCGCTGGCCGGTTTGCCCACATACCGCGCCGCATCGTGGCTGCGTGCCACCACGGTGCCTTCGGCGTCGGCGATGCCCGCAATCCAGCCTGCGGGCAGGCGTTCAGCGGCCACCAGGCTGTTGAGCGAGTCCACAGCCAGGATGCCGCGCAGCGCATAGGTGGCCTCGCCTTCGCGCGCCAGCGGCACGGTGAGTGCGACCACCTGGATGGGGCTCACCGGGGATAAAAATGGCCCGGACACATTCGGACTCTGGGTACGCAACGCGGTGGCAACGTGGCTGGCGGCGCTCACGGGCAGGTCGGTGCGTCCAAACGGGGCAGCCGTCAGGAAAAGGATGCGGTCCTGGGTGACCAGGGTGATCGCGCGGATGTCGGGGTCGCGGGCAACAACACGCTTGGCGTGGAGGTAGAGGCCGGGCGCATCCAGCGCCAGGGCGGCATCGGATTCGGCCAGCGCATTGAGGGTGCCCAGGGTGCTGTGCAGCTTTTCGGCCACGGTGTGGGCCAGCTCGTCACTGCGGCGTTCCAGCTGCTCCACCAGGGTGCGCTGCTGGAACTCCTTGAACTCCCACACCACCGACAGTGCAAACACCAGCAGCGGCAGGGTCGTCAGCAGCGACAGGCCCAGCAGCCACATGCGCAGGCGCAGGCGCACGGTGCGTGGCGGGAGCGTGGGGGTGTTCATGGCCCGCAGCGTAGCCGCTTTTGGGGCGCTGCGAAACGCGGTTTTTGCTGCGAGCCCCAGGCCGAGGTTGCTGCCGCATTTCAGCGGCGGTGCGGCCGCGTGGCGCCGGGTGTGGTGAGCCGGGCCACGGCCCGGCGGGCCAGCGGGGCGGCCAGCATCACGGCCGGGAACGCCAGCAGCCACGCGGTCAGCCAGGCGCTCATCCACGGGCCCACAAAGCCCTGGTGCGGCGGCAGCGTGCGGTAGGTGGCGATGCCAGACACCAGCAGCGACATGGTGCCCGACAGGATCAGGCTGAACAGCGCGGGGCCATAGCGGGCGGGGATCATGCGGCGATCTCCTCACGGGGCTGTGGCGCAGCAACGGTATCCAGGCGCTGCAGGGTCTGCGCAAAATGCCGGCCAAACATCCGGGCCGTCTTCACATCCCCTGGGGCAAAGGCATCGGCGGGGGACCCGTGGCCTGCCTGCGCCATCAGGCCCGACCACGAGCCCAGCCGGTTGGCGGCCTCGTCGTACGGTACACCGGCATGCTGCTCGGGCAGGATGGGGTTGCCCACCCACACCATGCCGTGCTGCATGGCAAACACAAACATCGACAGCAGCGTGGACTGCTTGTCGCCCGCAGGCAGCGACGACACGGTGAAGCCTGCTGCGAGCCGGTTCTTGAGCTGCTGCGTCTTCCACAGGCGGCCGGTGGCGTCCATGAAGGCCTTGAACGGGCCGGAAACCCCGCCCAGGTAGGTGGGCGAGCCGAGGATGACGCCGTCGTAGCGCAGCAGGGAGTCTGGGGTGTGGGCCAGGTCTTCGGCCCGGATCAGTTCGGCCTGGATGCCGGGCACGCCCTGAGCGCCCTGGCGGACCTGCTGCGCGATGTGGGCGGTGTGGCCGTGGGCGCTGTGATAGATGATGGCGATGTGTTGCATGGTGTGGTTTCCTTGGGTGGTTTCTGAGGGGGCTTCAGGGGGAGGGCGCGGGAGGCGGTCATCGTGAAACCAGGCCGATGGCCAGCGCGGACAGGTACAGGCCGAAGCCAAAAACGGTGTGGTTGGCCAGGCTGCGCAGGCAGTTCCTGAGCGGCGTGGGCGTGCGCGATGCGGCAAAGCCCGCGCCCATGGCCGGTTGCATCACCAAAAGCGGCGCGGCCACGGTGCCAAGGCCCAGGGCCAATGCGGGCAGCAGGGTGGGGCTGCGCACCCAGTCCGTGCCCTGGATGGCCACCAGCACCATGGCAAAACCCACGCCCACGGCGTAGTGCGTGAGCCAGCCCCAGGCTGTCTCACCCCGGATGGGCGCCGCCTTGGCGATGGCCGCGTGGGCGAACTGGCCGCGCAGCAGGTGGCCCACCCAGCGGCCGATGAACGCGAAGTTGAGCGTGGGCACGCCCAGGCGATGGAGCAGCACCAGCCAGGCGTCCATGACGGCGGTGGCGCCGATGCCGATCAGCAGGGCGAGCGGAAGGTCTTGCCATTGAAAAGCCATAAAAAACTCCTTGGACGGTGGACGTGAAAACGGGTTGAATTCACGGTTGAATGGACTGTAGAAGTTCAAGTCAACTTGAAGTCAAGGGCTTGCTGGAGGTTTTTATGGACATTGCAGAAGTTGCCAAACGCTCGGGCCTGCGGGCATCGACGCTGCGGTACTACGAAGAAAAGGGCCTGGTGCACTCGGTGGCCCCGCCGGGTGAGCGGCGCCGGTTTGCGCCCGGCGTGCTGGACCAGCTGGCGCTGATTGCGCTGGGGCAGTCGGCGGGGTTCTCGCTGGACGAGATCCGCTCCATGTTCCTGCCTGGTGGCGAGCCCCACATCGACCGGCAACTGCTCTCGGCCAAGGCCGACGAGCTGGATGCCATGGTCAAGCGCCTCAAGGCCATGAGCAACGGCCTGCGTCACGCAGCGGCCTGCCCGGCCGAAAGCCATGCGCAATGCCCGTCCTTCCAGCGGCTGCTGAAGGCGGCGGCGGATGGCGCGCTGGCGCGTCAGCAAAAGTTGGCGAAGCCGGTCAAGGGGCTGCGCCGCAGGGCGGCCTGACGGTCCTGCGCCAAGACCCCGCTGAGGCATCATCAGCCCATGCCTGCTTCACTCTCCCTCACCGACGCGCTGGGCCATGCGCTGACCGACAAACGCATCGACATCCTGCGCCAGATTGGCGCCTGCGGCTCCATCTCGCAGGCCGCCCGCGCCGTGGGCGTGAGCTACAAGGCCGCGTGGCAGGCGGTGGACACACTCACCAACCTCGCGGGCACACCGCTGGTGGCCCGGGCCGTGGGCGGGGCGGGCGGCGGCGGCGCGCAGCTGACCCAGGCGGGCCACCAGCTGCTGGCCGCCGCCGATGCAATGGCGCAGGCGCGCGGCGCCGTGCTGGCGCGCTGGCAGGCCACACCCCACGCGGGCCCGGCACTGGCGCGGCTGGCGGTGCGCACCAGCATGCGCAACCAGCTGCCTTGTGTGGTGGACCGGCTCACGGTGCAGGGGCAGATCGTGTGTGCGCACCTGCAGCTGGAGGGAGCGGGTGCTGTGGGCGACGTGGCAGGTGCCGGGGCGCTGGCCGCACGCATCACCCGCGAGAGCGCCGAGCTGCTGGGCCTGCAGCCGGGGCTGGCCGTGCTGGCGCTGTGCAAGGCCACGGCGGTGCGGGTGGAGCGTGGTGGGCGCGCGGCACCTGCCCCCGCCACTGCAGCGCCCGCTGGCACCCTGCGGCTGCCCGGCCGGGCCACGCGTGTGGTGCGGGGTGAATCGGGCGATGAGGTGTCGGCCGAGCTGGCGGCGGGCCTGCACATGGTGGGTTTTGCTGCGCCCCACAGCGGGCTGCGCGCGGGCAGCGCCGTGGTGCTGGTCGTGGAGGAAAACGCCGTAGTGCTGGCACTGGCAGAGCTCTGAGCGGCGTTGTTTTGCGGGATGATTGCGCTATATATTTGATAGCTTAAAAGGCAATATGGTCGCGCGCAGAGGCCTTTTTTTATCAAAATTTTGACTCTGATCGACAGCGTGCGGGCAAGGTGGGCTGGCGCGGCGCCGTTCACGACCCCTTGGGCGTGCCCAGCTTGCGGTACACCGTGGCGCGGCTGATGCCCAGTGCGCGGGCCGCCTCGGCCACGTTGCCCCGGGCGTCCAGCACGGCCTGGCGGATCAGGGCGGTCTCGGCCTCGCGCAGCGGCGCGGCCACTGGCGGGGGGGGAGAAACCAGGGGCGTGGCCCCGGTGGGACTGAACGCGCTGACGGGGTTGGCGGCGCTGCTGCGGTGGGTGTGCGCGGGCCACTGGGCCATGGCCTGCAGGCGCAGGCCTGACCACAGGGGCAAATCCAGCGGCTGCACGGGGTGGCGCCGGGCCGCGTCAAACAACATGGTCCAGGGCATGGCCAGCAGGTCGCTGCAGTGGGTGGTGGCACCGGGCGCGCGCAAGGGCTGGGGCACCAGCTGGCGGGCCATGCTGTTCGCGCCCACCACGCAGCCATCGGCGTCGAGTGCGAGCAGGCCGTCGCCTTCGCTGCCCAGCATGCAGCCGGGCCAGTTCATGCGCAGCAGCAGCGCGTGGGGGCGCTGCAGCAGCAGGGCGTCTTCCATGGCGCGGGCCGAGCGCGCCACCAGGTGGCGCAGCTCCGGCCGCTCGGGCACATCGATGCCGGTCAAGTCCAGCATGCCCATGCACCGGCCTTCGGGGTCGAACAGCGGTGCGCCCGCGCAGCTGTAGCTGCCGTTGTCGTCCAGAAAATGCTCGCCCCGGTGCAGCCACACGGGCTGCAGCTCGGCCAGCGCCGCACCGATGGCCGTGGTGCCCACGGCGGCTTCCGAGAGATCAATGCCCACGCGGCCGATGCTGCTGGCGCGCGGGTCGCTGGGGTCGCAGTGGCCTTGCACCTCGACCACGGTGCCCCGGGCGTCGGTCAGGATGGCGAAGTAGCGCATGCCCGCAATGGCGCGCGTGAGCTGCTCCAGCACAGGGCGGGCCGCGCGCAGCAGGGCCTGGTTTTGCTCCAGGCTGTGGCGCAGCGCCGGGGCGCTCACGGCCTCGAACACCACACGCTGCGTGGGGTCCATACCCTGCGCCAGGCAGCGCTGCCACGACCGCGCGATCCAGGGCTCCACCTCTGCGCGCACGGGCGCTGCACCCTCCGCCAGCAGGGTCTGGCGGGCCTGCGCAATCAGCGCGTGGCGGTGGGCGGTGGAGGTGGGGGCGGAGGGCAGCATGGTGATCCGGATCCTTGAGCTGCGCATGATGCGCCGGTGTGCGCTGCAACATGTTTCATTTTGAGAATATCCGGCGAGGGCCCCCGGAAATCTAGGGTTGTCCCTAGGGATGGGTGGTGGGGGGCGGCAGAAGATGCGCGAGGTCAGTCCAGCTACAACCTATTCAGGAGACAGCCAGATGCAAGTCCAGTTCACGGTCAACGGGCGCGCTGCCAGTGTTGACGTCCCTCCCAACACCCTGCTTGTCCATGCGCTGCGAGAGCACCTGGCGCTCACCGGCACCCATGTGGGCTGCGACACCAGCCAGTGTGGCGCCTGCACCGTCCACGTGAACGGCCGCGCCGTCAAATCCTGCGCCATGCTGGCCGTGCAGGCCCAGGGGGCCGAGGTGACCACCATCGAAGGCATGGCCGCTGCCGACGGCACCATGCACCCCATGCAGGCCGCGTTCAAGGAGTGCCACGGCCTGCAGTGCGGCTTCTGTACGCCCGGCATGGTGATGAGCGCGGTGGACCTGTGCAAGAACCACCCCGGTGCGAGCGAAGCCGAGATCCGCGAGCTGCTCGAAGGCAACATCTGCCGCTGCACGGGCTACCAGAACATCGTGCGCGCAGTGCAGGTTGGCCAGAAGGCCATGGCATCGGCCTAACCAGGAAAAAGGAGAACAACCATGGGTGCATCCGACTTTTCCAAGCTGCCGCACATTGGCGAATCGCTCAAGCGCAAGGAGGACTACCGCTTCCTCACCGGTGCGGGCCAGTACACCGACGACGTGGTGCTGGCCGCGCAAAGCCATGCGGTGTTTGTGCGTTCGCCGCACGCGCACGCCAAGATCAACAGCATCAACACCAGCGCCGCCAAGGCGGCACCGGGCGTGCTGGGTGTGTTTGTGGGCGCGGACGTGGCCGCCGACAACATCAACGGCCTGCCTTGCGGCTGGCTCATCACCAGCACCAATGGCGAGCCCATGAAGGAGCCGCCGCACCCCATCCTGGCGCAAGGCAAGGTGCGCTATGTGGGCGACCACGTGGCCATGGTCGTGGCCCAGACGCTGCAGCAGGCGCGCGATGCGGCCGAGCTGGTGGAAGTGGACTACGACGTGCTGCCCGCCGTGGTCAACGTGGCCGATGCCGCTGCGGGCGCGGTGGCGGGTGCGGCGCTGCACGACATTGCCCCCGACAACCACTGCTTCAAATGGGCCATTGGCGACAAGGGCGCGGTGGACGCCGCGTTTGCGGGCGCGGCCCATGTCACCCAGCTTGATTTGATCAACAACCGGCTCATTCCCAACGCGATGGAGCCACGCGCCGCCATCGGCAGCTACAACCGCGCGAGTGACGAGTACACGCTGTACGTGAGCAACCAGAACCCGCACGTCGAGCGCCTGCTGATGACGGCGTTTGTGATGGGCCTGCCCGAGCACAAGGTGCGCGTGATTGCGCCCGATGTGGGCGGCGGCTTCGGCTCCAAGATCTATCTGTATGCCGAGGACGTGTGCCTGACCTGGGCCGCCAAGAAGCTCAACCGCAACATCAAGTGGGTGGCGGACCGCAGCGAGTCTTTCCTGAGCGATGCGCATGGCCGCGACCACATCAGCCACGCCGAAATGGCCCTGGACAAGGACGGCAAGTTCCTGGCCATGCGGGTGCACACCCACGCCAACCTGGGCGCCTACCTCAGCACCTTCGCCAGCGCCGTGCCTACCATCCTGTACGCCACGCTGCTGGCGGGCCAGTACACCACGCCGCAGGTCTATGTCGAGGTGGATTCGTGGTTCACCAACACCGCGCCGGTGGATGCCTACCGGGGCGCGGGCCGGCCCGAGGCCACCTACCTGCTGGAGCGCCTGGTTACCCGCTGCGCGTGGGAGCTGGGCCTGGGCCAGGACGAGATCCGCAAGCGCAACTTCATCACCAGCTTTCCGTACCAGACGCCGGTGGCGTTGCAGTACGACATTGGCGACTACCACGCGTGCATGACGCAGGCGCAGCAGCTGGCCGACGTGGCCGGGTTTGCGGCGCGCAAGGCGGCCAGCGAGGCCAAGGGCTTCAAGCGTGGCATCGGCTACAGCAGCTACATCGAGGCCTGCGGTATTGCGCCGTCCAACATCGCAGGCGCCCTGGGCGCACGCGCCGGGCTGTTTGAATGCGGCGAGGTGCGCGTGCACCCCACGGGCAGCGTGACGGTGTTCACCGGCTCGCACAGCCACGGCCAGGGGCATGAGACGACCTTTGCGCAGGTGGTGGCCGCGCGCCTGGGCATCCCGGTGGAGAACGTGGACATCGTGCACGGCGACACGGGCCGCGTTCCGTTTGGCATGGGCACCTACGGTTCGCGCTCCATCAGCGTGGGCGGCGCGGCCATCATGAAGGCGCTGGACAAGATCGAGGCCAAGGCCAAGAAGATCGCGGCGCATTTGATGGAGGCGAGCGACGCCGACATCGACTTCAGCGGCGGCGAGTTCACCGTGCGCGGCACGGACAAGAAGATCCCGTTTGGCCAGGTGGCGCTCACGGCCTATGTGCCGCACAACTACCCGCTGGACAAGCTGGAGCCGGGCCTGAACGAAACTGCGTTCTACGACCCGACCAACTTCACCTTCCCCGCAGGCACCTACATCTGCGAGGTGGAGGTGGACCCCGCCACGGGCGCCACGCGGGTGGACAAGTTCACCGCTGTGGACGACTTCGGCACCATCATCAACCCCATGATCGTGGAAGGCCAGGTGCATGGCGGGCTGGTGCAGGGCATCGGCCAGGCGCTGCTGGAGAACTGCGTGTACGACCGTGAGACAGGCCAGCTGCTCACCGGCAGCTTCATGGACTACGCCATGCCGCGCGCCGATGACTTCCCCGAGTTCAAGCTCGGCCATGTGTGCACCCCTTGCACGCACAACCCGCTGGGCACCAAAGGCTGCGGCGAGGCCGGGGCCATTGGCTCGCCCCCGGCGGTGATCAACGCCGTGCTCGATGCCCTGCGCCCCCTGGGTGTGAAGGACTTCGACATGCCCGCATCGCCGCACCGCGTGTGGGAAGCCATCCAGTCGGCCAAGGCATAAGGAGATTCGACCATGTACGCATTTACCTTTGAAGCGCCTACCTCCGTCGCCGCAGCTGCGCAACACATCGCCCAGGGCGGCAAGCTGCTGGCGGGCGGGCAAAGCCTGCTGCCGTCCATGCGCCTGCGCCTGGCCAACCCCGAGAGGATCGTGGACCTGAATGGCGTGACCGAACTCGCGGGCATCCGACGCGACGGCAATGCCCTCGTCATCGGCGCCATGACACGCCACATGGACGTTGCGAACAGCGCGGACGTGAAGGCCGCCATCCCCGCACTGGCCGACCTGGCTGCCCACATTGGGGACCGGCAGGTGCGCGCACGCGGCACGCTGGGCGGCTCGGTGGCCAACAACGACCCGGCGGCCTGCTACCCCAGTGCCGTGCTCGGGTTGGGCGCCACGGTCATTACCAACAAACGCGAGATCGCAGCCGACGACTTCTTTGTGGGCATGTACACCACGGCGCTGGAGGAGGGTGAAATCATCACTGCCATCCGCTTCCCCATCCCCCAGCGCGCGGCCTACATGAAGTTCAAGCAGCCCGCGTCGCGCTTCTCGCTGGTGGGAGTGTTTGTGGCGCAGACGGGCAGCGGCGTGCGCGTGGCCATCACCGGCGCGGCGACCAGCGTGTTCCGCCACGCGGGGCTGGAGGCGGCGCTGAGCCAGAGCTTCACGCCTGCAGCGGCTGCGGGGGTGAAGATCGACGCCAGCGAGCTGAACAGCGACATCCACGCCAGCGCTGCCTACCGCGCCAACCTGATCAGCGTGCAGACGCAGCGGGCGGTGCAGAAGATGCTTGGCTGAGCGAGGCGCGCCGCACCGCAGGCCGGGTGTGCCCACCAGGGCATGACCCGATCTGCGGCCTGCTGCGCGGGGCATGCCAGCTGTGCGGACAGCACCTGCCAGAGCCCGGGCACAGTGCCGACAACAACGATTTATAGCCAAATCGGCCTCCTGCGCGCGTCTATCAAGCGCAAGAAGCTATTAAAAGAGTAGCAATGAGTTTGCCAACCACCGTCGATGCCCTGGTGCAGGCGCTGCAAAGCGTGGGTTACTTTGCCGACCGGCGGCTGGCCACTGCGGTGTTCCTGGCGCTCAGGCTGCAGCGCCCGCTGCTGCTGGAGGGCGAACCCGGCGTGGGCAAGACGGCGCTGGCCAAGGCGCTGTCTGAAGTACTCTCGCGCAGACTGATCCGCCTGCAGTGCTACGACGGCCTGGAGCAGCGCGAGGCGCTGTACGAATGGAACTACGCCGCCCAGCTCTTGCACATGCGGGCTGCGGAGGGACAGGGCAGTGCCGACATGGCGCAGGTGGAGCGGGAGGTCTACCAGGATCGCTACCTCATCCGCCGCCCCTTGCTGCAGGCGCTGCAGGCACCTGCGCCGGGTGCCGTGCTGCTGATCGACGAGGTGGACCGCGCCGACGAGCCCTTCGAGGCCTTCCTGCTGGAGTACCTGGGCGAGTACCAGGTGAGCATCCCCGAGATCGGCACGGTGCGCGCCAGCGCCACGCCCGTCACCATCCTTACCAGCAACCGCACGCGCGACCTGCACGACGCTGTCAAGCGCCGCTGCCTGTACCACTGGCTGGACTACCCCGAGCGTGAGCGCGAGCTGGCCATCGTGCGCGCGCAGGTGCCGGGCGCCAGCGCGGCGCTGGCGCAGCAGGTGGCCGAGTTTGTGGGCCGCCTGCGCAGCCAGCCGTTTGCCAATGCCTTCCAGCGCGCGCCGGGCATTGCGGAGAGCGTGGAGTGGGCCAAGGCCCTGGTCGCGCTCGACACCATCGTGGTGGACCCGGAGGTGGTGTCCGACACGGCGGGCATCTTGTTCAAGCAGCGTGAGGACTTGGCGGCGCTCACGCGCGACATGGCGGTGCAGCTGCTGCAGCCCGCCGACACCGATGCATGAGAGCCGTCCCATGGCTGAGGGCGCGGTGCTCTCCCAGCTCGGCGATGCCCGCACCGGCAAGCTCGCCGACAACCTGAGCGGCTTTGGCCGCACCCTGCGTCGCGCCGGTGTGCGGGTGGACGCTGCCCGCATGGCGTTGGCCCAGCAGGCGGTGATGCTCGTGGGCCTGCAGCGAGAGGATTTTTGCGCTGCGCTGGAGGCCGTGCTGGTCAGCCGCGAGCAGGACCGGCTGGTCTTTCGCGAGCTGTTCGATGCCTACTTCAAGAACCCTGACGTGGCCCAGAAGCTGCTGGCACAGATGCTGCCCAGCGCAGAGTCCAAGGCCGAGCCCGTCAAACGCCGCCCGCGCGTGAGCGAGGCATTGGCTCCGGTACGCGCTGCACGCAATGCGCCGCCTGCGCGCGAAGAAGACAAGATCGAGTTCGATGCCGCCATGACGGCCAGCGACCTGCAGCGCCTGCGGCAGGCTGACTTCAACCAGCTCTCGGCCAGCGAATACATCCTGGTAGAGCGCCTGGCGCGTGACGTGCCTTTGCCCTTGCCGCACTACGCCGCCCGCCGCACCCGGCCTGGCGCACGCGGCAGCCGCCCGCACTGGCCCGGCGCCATGCACCATGCGGCGCGCAGTGGGGGCGAGGTGCTGCATATCCCCTTGCTGCAGCGGCGCCAGCGACCGCTGCCGTTGTTGGTGCTGGTGGACGTATCGGGCTCCATGGAGCGCTACGCCCGCTTGCTACTGGCCTTTTTGCACGCGGCCACCGCACCGCGCCACACCGGCGCCGCCGTGCGCCGCGACGTGTTTGCGTTTGGCACGGGCTTGACCGACCTCACACCCGCCTTCCGCCTCGCCGACACCGACGCCATGCTGCAGGTGGCCAGCCAGGCCATCAACGACTTTGCCGGTGGCACACGCATGGGTGACAGCCTGGCCCAGCTGCGGCAGCAGCATGCGCGGCGCCTGGTGGGGCGGCGCACGCTGGTGCTGCTGATCAGCGACGGGTTGGACACCGGCGCGCCCGAGGTGCTGACGCAGGAGCTGGCCTGGCTGCGTCGCCACTGCGGCCGCCTGCTGTGGCTCAACCCCTTGCTGCGCTTTGAAGGCTATGCGCCCACGGCACGGGGAGCGGCGGCCTTGCACCGCCAGGCCCACGGCATGGTGGCCGTGCACAACCTCAGCCGCCTGCAGGACCTGGCCGCCAGCCTGGCCAGCGTGCTGCGGCAATGATCGATTTCGACAATAAACCGCCCCCCCACAAGGAACACCACTATGGAAATGCAAGCCAGCCGCACCCTTGCCGTGAGCCAGCAGCAGGCCTGGGAAGCACTCAACGACCCCGAGGTCCTCAAGCTGTGCATCCCCGGCTGCGACAAGGTCGAGCCCACGGGGGACAACCAGTACGCTGTGGCCATGGCCCTCAAGATCGGACCCGTGTCGGCCAAGTTCGCGGGCAAGATCACGCTGTCTGACATCGTGCCACCCGAGAGCTACAGCATCGCCTTTGACGGCTCGGGCGGTGTGGCGGGGTTTGGCAAGGGCAGCGCCCAGGTCAAACTGGTGCCCTTGGCCGTGGATGGGGTGGGGCAGGCCAGTTGTGAGCTGCACTACACAGTGCACGCCACCGTGGGCGGCAAGATCGCCCAGCTGGGCCAGCGCCTCATCGACGGTGCCGCGAAGAGCATGGCGGAGGATTTTTTCAAGCGCTTCGACGACGAGATGCAGCGCCGTTTCCCGCGTGTCGAGGTCCCGAAGGCCGGTGCGTCGGATGCCGTGCAGGCCGAGGCCATCACCCCCCCGGGTGGCGGTGGCGCCATCCAGGGCGGGGGTATCCCTGCATGGGCGTGGGGTGTTGGCGCAGGGGCCCTGGTGTTGCTGGCTTGGTGGTTCAATCGCGGCTGAGTGATCCGGGTACCCAGAGGAAGCGAGTCATGGAAAATTTGGACGTTGTGGTGCTGCGCACCCTGCAGGGCTGGCGGGCTGCAGGGCGCCGCGCGCTGCTGGCCACGGTGGTGCGCACCTGGGGCTCGTCGCCCCGGCCGGTGGGTTCCATCATGGCGTTGTGTGAGGATGGTGCGGTGGTGGGCTCGGTGTCGGGTGGGTGCATCGAGGACGACCTGATCGACCGCCACACCCGCGCCTATGCGCAGGCCGCTGCGGCAACAAACGATGGTGCCCACAGCATTCCCAGCGGGCCACCGTCGTTTGTCAAATACGGCATCAGTGCCGACGAAGCGCACCGCTTTGGCCTGCCTTGTGGCGGCACGCTGGAGCTGCTGCTGGAGTACGACCCCGATCCCACCCTGCTGGCCGCGTTGATTGCCCAGCTGGCCGCCGGGCGCCTCATGCAGCGCACGGTGCGCCTGGCCGATGGCGCCGTGACCCTGGCGCCCACGCAGGCGCCAGAAGAACTGGCGGTGGATGCGGTGCAGCTCACCAACACCTTCGGGCCGGAGTACCGCATGCTGCTCATCGGCGCCGGGCAGCTCGCCGAATACCTGGCCACCATGGCCTTGTTCAACGGCTTTGCCGTGACGGTGTGCGACCCGCGCGAGGAATACCGGGGCAGCTGGAGCGTGGCAGGCGCCACGGTGGTGAGCGACATGCCCGACGACGTGGTGTTGGCCTTCAAGCCCGACCGCCGCAGTTGCGTGGTAGCGCTCACGCACGACCCCAAGCTCGACGACCTGGCGCTGCTGGAGGCGCTGAACACCGAGGCGTTTTATGTGGGCGGCATTGGCTCGCGCCGCAACAACGAAGCCCGCCGCGCGCGCATGATCGAGCACTTCGACCAGACCGAGGCCAGCCTGGCGCGCCTGCGCGGCCCGATTGGCATCTACATCGGCAGCAAGACGCCGCCCGAGATCGCGGTGAGCGTGATGGCCGAGATCCTGGCCGTGAAGAACGGCGTGACCCTGCCGCGCGACATGGAAGTGGCCCAGGCCAAAAACGAGCGCGAGCTGGCGCACAACGACCCGGGAGCCCGGGTGTGTGGCGTGGGCTGAAGCCGGCCGTCGGTGCGGGTCAGGCCGAGCAGGGAATGTCCTGCAGCACCACGCGGTTGCGTCCGGCCCTCTTGGCCTCGTACAGCGCCTTGTCTGCGGTCTCGATCAAGTGCTGCGGCGTCATGGCCTCGCCCTGGTGGATGGCGGCGATGCCGGCGCTGATGCTCACATGCGGGCCGGTGGAGCACTGGCTGTGCGGGATCGACAGCCGTGCCACCGCGCCTTGTGTGGCCGTGGCGATGTGCAGCGCACCGTGGCTGTCCGTCTCCGGCAGCACCAGCGCAAACTCCTCGCCCCCGTAGCGGGCCGCCAGGTCTGAAGGGCGTTTGCCGCTGGCCCGCAGCACCTTGGCGATGGTTCGCAGGCACTCGTCGCCCAGCTGGTGTCCGTATTCGTCGTTGTAGGCCTTGAAGTGGTCCACGTCCATCAGCACCAGCGCCAGCGGGCGGTGGTGCCGCGTGGCCAGGGCCAGCTGCTCAGCCAGGTGCAGGTCGAAGGCGCGGCGGTTGGCCAGCTCGGTCAGGCCATCCTGCATCGAAAGGCGCCACAGGCTCGCGTTGGCTGCCTCCAGCGCCGCAGTCACCTGCCGCAACTGCGCCTGGTGCCGGGCGCTTTCGCTGAGCAGCACGATGAGCAAAAAGCCCGCCGCCAGCAGACCGTAGATGCGCCCCATGTACCAGCCCAGGTCGTAGCGTCCCGTGTTGAGCAAGGCAGCCAGGGCAATGTCCAGCAGCCAGACGCACATCACCACCTGCAGCCAGACGTCGAGCAGCGCATGGGGCTTGCGGCGCCACAGCAGCACCAGTGCGGCCAGGCTGAGCAGCCAGATACCAGCCAGCACCAGCTTGCCCGTGGCGGTGGTGCGGTTGCCATCCAGGAACACCGGCAGGTGCGCGTGCCCGGCGGTGGCGAATCCGGTCCACAGGGCCACCACCAGCAGCACCACGCCCACCGTGGCCAGAATGCCCCGGTGGGCGCGGCCGTGCTCCCACCATTGCGGGCCGGGTGGCCTGTGGTGTTTGATCTGGGCGTAGGCCATCACGGCCAGTGGAAAGCCCGCATGCCACAGCATGTACAGCGCGGACGAGGTCTGCGGCCCCGAGCCCAGCAGCCCCGTGGGCGCGAACAGGCCTGGAAAGATCAGTGCATAGGCCGCCGTGGCCGTGGCGGTGAACAGGTAGGCGCCCCCCAGCACCAGCAGCCCCACAGCGCCCAGCGCGCGGTACTGCCCGAACAGCAGCACGGCCGTGATCAGGTCAAAGATCACCAGGGCGGTGACGTAGATGGGAATGAAGGCCGGAAAGGGGACCAGTGCCACCGTGGCGTAGGGCACTGCCAGCATGAACAGCACCACCGACACCAGGATGGTGGCCCCGGCGGCAAAACGTTCCCGGTGCCCTGCCGGTTCATTGGCAAGGTGGGCCTGGGCCGGCCGCTGGATTGGGTTGCTGGGCATGGTGCATCCCCCCAAGGGTCGGGATGGATGCGAAATTTTATGCTTTTGTTACGTAAACAGCTATTTGCTTACATATCTTCCAGGCCCGTCGCCCATCACCCGGGGAAGGGGGGGCTGGGACTCAGATCGTAAAAAAGGCCCTCAGGCACCCATCACCACTGGCCCGCCCTTGGCGATGCCGCGCTGGTACGCCGGGCGTGCTTCCATGCGCTGCTTGTAGGCACGCAGATGCGGACTGCCGCTGGCGTCATTGGCGCGGGACAGCAGGGCCTCCACCGCAAAACTCATCTGGAAGTCGGCCATGGTGAGGTGTTCCCCCGCAAACCAGCGGTGGGTGGCCAGGTGCGCTTCGATGAAGGCCAGCGCGCTGTCCACGTTGGGGTCGATGAGCTTCTTCTGCACCGTGCTGCACAGCTGGCGCGCAATGGGCTTCACGAAGAAGGGCATGGGCTGGGTGGGGATGGTCATGAACACCAGCTTCATCACCAGCCAGTTCATGAGCGATCCTTCGGCGTAGTGCATCCAGAAGCGGCACTGGCGGTGCTCTGGAGTGCGCGGTGCCGGTTGCAGGTGTGCCAGGTCGCCACTGGCCTGGGCGCCATAGGTTTCCACCAGGTATTCGATGATGGCACCCGACTCGGCGATGACCTCACCACCGTCTGTGATCACAGGGGATTTGCCCAGGGGATGTATTTTCTTGAGTTCCGGCGGGGCCAGCTTGGTGGCCTTGTCGCGCTGGTAGATTTTGAGTTCGTAACGAACGCCCAGTTCTTCTAGCAGCCAAAGAACACGCTGCGAGCGGGAGGTTTCGAGGTGGTGGACAGTGATCATGGTGTGGTCCTGTGCAGGTTGTCAGAGCTGGATCATGAATGCGCGCAGCTTGCTCCAGTGGTCCAGGCATTGGCTGGCGGCGAGTTGGGCGGCGGCGTTCTCCAGCTGTCGCGCCCGCACGCTTTGCGTGGGGTGCCCCAGCGTCAGCAGCACAGTGGCCAGGCTATGTGCCAGGCGACGCAGGGTGGGCCAGTCCTGCGCAGCGCACGCTGCATCGCCCTGGTGCACATCGGCAGGGAACTGCTGCAGGCAACTGGCGCGGTAGGCCCTGAACAGGAACTCGTCGCCCGCAAAGTGGGTGGCTATCGCTTCGGCCTCGGCCTGGGTGGCGGGTGCTGGTGCCTGCGAAGGCTGCGCATCAGCGGATGGGCTCATAGGGAGGGCCAAGGCGTCGCGCACACAGTTTTCCAGTTCCGTCACCGAGGCGGGTTTGGAGAGCATGCGCCACACCTTCATGGCACCCAGCTGGTCGCGCACGGCAGGGGTCAGTCCGGCACTGAAGACCGCGACAGGGATCGGATGGCCCAGGCCCGGCTCGTGCAGCAGCCGCTGCACCAGGCCGATGCCAGACTCGCCGGGCAGCATGAGGTCGGTGATGATGATCCGTGTGTGGCCGGCCTGCAGCGCCAGCAGGGCGTCGCCCACATTGGTGCAGGTGACCAGCTCGATGGGCAGTTCTTCCAGCGCCAGCTCCACGAAGCGAGCGATGGAGGCATCGTCTTCGACCAGCAGCACCCGGGGCAGGTTCATGACGGCACCTGGCCCTGTGGCAGGCAGGTCGCGAGGACTGCAGGCAACTCTGCCACCAGCCGGGGTTTGTGGATCACCTTCACTCCCTGCAGGGCAAAGGCATAGGGCTCGCGCTGCGCTTCGTCCAGCGATGTGACGACGATGAGGTGGCTGCGCGCAAACTGCGGGTGTGAGCGCAGGGTGGTAATCAGGGTGGCGCCGTCGATGCCCGGCAGCAGGATGTCAACGATCAGCACGTCGGGCTGGATCTGGCCATACAGGGCCAGTCCCGTGATCCCGTCATTGGCCACTTGCAGCACTGCCCCTGGAAAGTGCTGCTTCACGATCAGCCCCACGAGGTTCTGGAAATGGACGGAGTCTTCAATCAGCAGGATCTGCGGCGCATGCACCGATGCCGGTGTCGCTGACTGTGCGGCAGGCGTGGAAGAGCGGGTAGCGGGAGCCGGAGGTGGCGCAGGAGAGATTGGCGCGCTGCCAGCGCCTGCCAAGCCATGGGCGCTGGCCCAGCGTTCTACAGAGGTTCGAGATATTCGCCGGTGCCCTCCGGGGGTTTTCCAGGCTTCCAGCTCGTTGCGGTCCACCATGAGCTGGACCGAGCGCACGGCCATGCCAAGGATCTTGGCCACTTCGAGCGTGGTGTAGTGGTCCGGTGCCTGGCGCTCCGATGGGAATTTGTCAGATTGCATAGATCGCGCATTTTGGACGATTTTTTTATGTTGGAGATCTTGTATTTGATAAAAATGATTGATATGATTCAATCAATCGCAAAAAAATCACCTGGCTTGGTGGTTTTCTGCTCCTAATTGATTCATGTCCTGGAAAGGGGCTTGCCGTGAAGAAGATCTTGATCGTTGAAGACCACATGGATATCCGCAAACTGCTGAAGATGACGCTGGAGTTCGATGACTTCGAGATCCATGAAGCCGCCACCGGGGACGCAGGCTGGGCGCTGGCCCGCGAGCTGCAGCCAGACATCGTGCTGCTGGATGTGATGATGCCGGGCACCTTGAACGGCCTGGATGTGTGCCGTCGCATCAAATCCGATCCGGGGATGCGGCACACCAAGGTTGTCATGCTTACGGCGCGGGTGCAGTCCGATGACAGGGCGGCGGGGTTCGTTGCCGGTGCGGATGACTACCTGATGAAGCCTTTCAGCACCTTGCAGGTCCTGGAGACGATCTACCGCATGGAGGCGGCGTTGTGATCATGGCAGCCCTTTCGTACCTTGCGCCTCAGGCCCAAGAAGGGGCGCGCTGTTTCGATGAAGCCGCCGCAGCGCAGATGGAGCGTTTTGTGGACGACTTCGGCCGCATGTACCGCGAGCGCAACGAGGCCCTGCGCGAAGTCACCCGGGCCCACCATGAGGCCTTGCTGCACCTGTCGGCGGCCGCCGACCTCAAGGACGATGACACGGGCATTCACATCGTGCGCATTGGCTACCTGGCAGAGGCGCTGGCTTTGGCTCTGGGGCAAACGGTGGGTTTTGCCCGCATGCTGCGCAAGGCGGCCCCCATGCACGATGTCGGCAAGATCGGCACGCCCGACAGCGTGCTCAAGAAACCCGGCAAGCTGACCCCCGAGGAGCGGGAGATCATGAACGGCCATGCCGCCATGGGGGCAGAGATTCTGGGCCGCTCCCGCATTCCGGTGTTTCGCATGGCCGCAGAGGTGGCCTTGACCCACCATGAACGCTATGACGGTGCAGGGTATCCGGCGGGGCTCGCCGGGGATGCCATTCCGCTGTCGGGTCGCATCACTGCCGTGGTTGATTTTTTTGATGCGCTCACC
This sequence comes from Acidovorax sp. GW101-11A03, assembly GCF_059424825.1. Classification (NCBI taxonomy): domain Bacteria; kingdom Pseudomonadati; phylum Pseudomonadota; class Betaproteobacteria; order Burkholderiales; family Comamonadaceae; genus Acidovorax; species Acidovorax sp. GW101-11A03. Next base: position 151,075 of record NZ_JBWKZU010000003.1, read on the forward strand.
ATGGACCGTGTCTACCGCCCCGCCTTCAGCGTGGAGGAGGCGCTGGAGATGCTGAAGGCAGAGCGGGGCCGTGCCTTCGACCCGGTGGTGGTGGATGCCTTCCTGGCGCATGCCGAGGCCATCAATGCCCTGCGCTGCAGGATCACGCAGGAGTGCCCTTCGTTCGATTCGCTGATTGACTCGCCCTAGGGCGAAAACATGTGCTGGAAAAAGCCGAATTTCAAGGAGTCCGTATGCTGATGTCTTGTCTGAATCGATGGAGCGTGGCCGCAGGCCTGTGCACGGCCTTGGTCGCCACAAGTGCCGCTGCGGGCCCGGTGCTGGATCGTGTGCAGGGCCAGGCCCTGGCGAAGGTCTGCATCTGGCCAGACTACTATGGGGTGACCTATCGCCACCCACGCACCCAGGAGCTGGCGGGTATCGACATTGAGCTGTCGGCCGAACTGGGGCGCGACCTCAAGGTCAAAGTTGAGTACGTAGAGTCCTCATTCGCAACGTTGATCGAAGACTTGCGTCAAGACCGCTGCGATGTTGCGATGTTTGCCGTTGGCATGCTGCCGCAGCGCATGGAAAAACTCGCTTTCACGCAGCCCTACATGCAAAGCGACATCTATGCTGTCACCACCAAAAGCAACGTGGTGGTCAAACAATGGGCCGATATCGACAAGCCGGGGGTGATGGTGGCCGTTCAGGCTGGTACGTTCATGGAGCCCATCATGGCGCAGCGCCTTAAGAGTGCAACCTTGGTGAAGATCAGCCCCCCCGCAACCCGAGAGCGTGAACTGGTTGCAGGACGCGTGGATGTGTTCATGACCGACTACCCTTACAGCAGACGTTTGCTGGACAACGCGGACTGGGCCCGGCTGATCGAACCTTCGGAGCCCTTCTCCGTGCTCCCTTACGCTTACGCGGTGAAGCAAGGGGATGCTGCCTGGCTCGCTGCTGTGGATGCCTTTGTCTCTCGCATAAAGGCAGACGGTCGGCTGCTACGCGCAGCGGGCCACCATGGCCTCAAATCCATCGTGGTGCGCTGATGGGCCTCATGCGCCATCTGGAGCAGTTGTCCCTGAGGTCTGTTTCGTGGATCTCGCACGCAAGTACCATGGTCCTGGTGGTGGGGGCGCTCGCTGCGCTGGCGAGTCTGCTTGCCGTGGGGGCGTTGGCTGTGAATGACTTTCGAGGAGCCCGGGCCAATGACCTGTCGCATGCCACGATGCTGGCCCGCATCCTGGAGGACCAGGCCACCCGAACCTTCGAGACCGCTGAGTTGGCACTGGAGGCCCTGGCCATCGCACCCGCGCTGGGTTCGGTGGCGGCAGACCCCCGGCGGATGGAAGAAGCTCTGACCCAGGCTTTGACGGGCTTGTCGTTTCTGCGTAGCCTGGCGGTGGTGGATACCGGCGGCCGCATTGTGGCCAGTACGCAAAAGGGGGATGCAGAAACGTTCGTGGACATGTCCCGGCTTGGAGGCAAGCCCACCCTCGGTCGTAGCGTTCTGGGAACACTAACCCCTGGGCGTGGCTTGCAGGCAATCCGCCTTCATGGAGCTGCTGCACCGGCACCGGCTGGCGTGGCGTTCGTGCCGATGCTGTACAGCTACAAGAACGAAGCCGGGCACGAGTTGACATTGATCGCTTTGGTCAACCCGGATTCGCTCTCAAATTTTCAGCATCTGACGCTGGAGACAGACAGCTTTGATTCGGTGGTGACCTCTTACGGGGGGCAGGTTCTTGCAACTTCCGGGCCCGCAGCCGGATACGTCGGGACCTGGGTCAACCAGCGTGTTCCCGTGTTCACGCATTACCTGCCCGGTCAAGAGCACGCGGCCTATATTGGTGCGGGCGTGTTGGGCGAGAACCAGATCGTCGGCTTTCGCGTTTCGGGTACCAAGCCACTGTTGGTGATTGTTGAAGAGTCCTCGCGCAGTGCTGTGCAGCGCTGGTTGCGGGAAGCACGTGCCCTGCTGGGCATTGGCATTGCGCTGGTTTTGCTGGTAGTCGGGTTGACCTTTGTGGTGTGGCGAAGTGTGAGAACCCGGGAGTTCGCGCGCCGTGCAGTGGATGCAGCGCATGCCCGGGTAGCTCGCAATGAGCGAGAACTGTCAGTCCTGATGCGCAGTGTGCAGGAGTTGATCTTTCGCACCGATGCCGATGGTGTCATCACCTATGTCAATGCCCATTGGACGGCTTTTACAGGAGATGCAGCAACGCGGGCCAAGGGGCAGAATCTGCGGGACGTTGTGGCCCCATTGAGCCGAGCGGAGCTTGCCAGGGTGCTGAATCCCACTTCTGCCGATGGGGTGCGTACATGCCAGGTCGTGCTGAGCGTAGGCGAGGGCAAGGAGATGATGTTGCAGCTCGCGGTGGTTCCGTTGCTTTCCGAAGGGCGTGTGACAGGCTTTGCTGGCAGCGCAGTGGATGTGACGGAGCGTTGGGTTGCGCAGCAACAGTTGCATTCTCAGTTGGCGTTCCAGGATTTGCTGCTGGAGACCAACCCGCTTCCGATCTCGGTCACCGATGAGCAGGGGCGATTCATGTTGGTCAACAAGGCCTGGGAGCAATACAAAGGGCGGCAGCGCGCAACCGTGCTGGGTCGGGAATTCGTATCCGTCCTTCCACCCGATGAGGCCAAGGTGCACCAGTCCTCTAACGTCCAGTTGCTGCGCTGGGGTGGGCGGGCCTTGTTGGACACCAAGGTTCGCCACGGGGACGGATCGCGGCGTGACACGCGGGTCGCCAAGGCGGCGATTGAAGACGAGCATGGCCGGGTGACGGGTGTGCTCAGCATCCTGATGGACGTGAGTGAGTTCCGCGAGGCCGAGCGTGCGACCCAGGAGGCACGTGATGCGGCCGAAGAGGCGTCGCGGGCCAAGTCGGAGTTTGTGGCCAACATGAGCCATGAACTGCGCACCCCACTGCAGTCCATCCTGGGTTTCGCCGAGCTGGGCATGTTGCGCGGGCGTGCGCAGCCCAAGCTAGCGGGAATGTTTGAAGACATTCATCTTGCGGGCAAGCGCATGCTGACGCTGGTCAACGACCTGTTGGAGGTTTCGAAGCTGGAGAGCACGGTGGGGACCTTCCACCTGGAGCGCATCGACCTGCGTGGTGTGGTGCGCCCGGTCATCCGTGAGTTGGAGCCACTTCTGGAACGCAGCCATTTGATGATGGACATGGACATGTCCGATACGCCCTTGGTGGCCAAGGCCGACCCGCTGCGCTTTCAGCAAGTGATCCGCAATGTGGTGGCCAATGCCATCAAATTTTCGCCACCGGGCAGCACCATCACGCTGCAGGGCTTCATGGACCCGCAAGGCCAGGTGCACCTGGTGGTGCATGACGAGGGGCCAGGCATTCCGGAGTCCGAACTCGAAACCATATTTGAGGCGTTTGTGCAGTCGAGCAAAACCAAGGACGGTTCAGGGGGGACAGGCCTGGGGCTGGCTATCTGCCGCAAGATTGTGGAGGCTATGGGAGGGCAGATCTATGCCCGCAATGTGCCCGCCAGCGGCGCGGCCTTTCACATCGTCCTGCCAGCAAGGGGGCAAGCGGAAACCATGCCTGCGCCCTTGGGGCTGGAGTAGTCGGACCTCGCCAAACTGCGGCAACCAGCCTGCCACAGGTGTTTTTTGCAGAGAGACCGCTTGTAATAGCTACCTCTATGGCGCGATCGCGTGCGGCGCCACTGGTGCTGCCTGCGGAAACTCTGGTTGAGCTGTTGAGCCTGATCGTCGCACTGCTGAATGCTCCCGGAGGTAGCGTGCAATGGCCTCCAGTACACCGCTGAGATCCCGCTGCACGGCATCGAACTGGGCGCTGCGTTCGCGGCTGGCTTCGTCCATGTAGATCGGCCGCCGGATTTCCACCTGCAAGCTGTGCCGCTGGTGCCCGGGTTGGCCGATCTGTGCGATGAGCTGCACGCCCTTGTAGGGGTTGTTGCGCGCCACCGTGTACCCCCGAGCTTTGAGTTCCTGCTCCACCAGGTCCACGAAAGCTGGCTCACAGGTGGTGCCGTCGCGGTCGCCCAGCACGAAGTCGGCCAGAGGGTGCTCGCTCTGGATCTGAAGCCGTTCGTAGGCGTTGTTGGGCATGGAGTGCAGGTTCAGGTGCCAGACGGCGCCGAATTGTGCATGGGTGTGCTCGATGGCAGTGGCGAGTGCCTCGTGGTAGGGCTGGTAGCAGCGCCTGATGCGCCGCTGTACCTCGGCCACCGGGAGCTTGCGGGCATAGATGGGGGTGGTGGCGTTCACGTTGCGCCAGATAAGGCCATACCCTAGGCGGGTCTTTTCACTGGGGGCCAGTGGCGTCGGCCAGGGGGCGTCGAGCAATGCCGGGTCCAGGTCATCGAGCGTGCGGTTGGCATCGATGTAGCTGCGCGGGAAATGCGCTGCCAGCAAAGTGGCGCCCAACTCCGGGGCGGCATGCCACAGGGCCTCCACATGCGTGTCTTCCGCTGCGCGCAGAAGTGCGCGGGGGACTGCGTGGCCGAAATCTTCCGGATAGGTGGTGCCACTGTGCGGGGAGTCGCAGACCAGCGGAATGGCAGGTGCCACCGGGGCGCGCAGGGTGAATGCGGGTTCCCCGCTGTGCAGGTGCGGCGCGCTCATTCTGCAGACAGCTTGGCGACCTTTGCCACGCGCGCATAGCGCTCCAGCGCTTGCTGGATCTGCACCCCGAACTGCGCCGGCGTGCCAGGAATCAGCGTGGCGCCTGCGTCGTCCATCTTCTTGATGAAGTCGGGTTGTTTCATGGCCGCGTGGATCGCCTGGTTGAGCCGGTTGACCACCGGGGCTGGCGTGGCCGCTGGGGCGACGACGCCGAACCAGCCCCCTGAGCCCATTTCCTTGAAACCCAGCTCGCCGTAGGTCGGTACGTCGGGCAGCAGGGCCGAGCGGCTGTCCGACAGCACCGCCAGGGCGCGCAGGCGGCCTGACTTGATGTGGGGCAATGCAGAAGGCAGGTTGTCGGTGATGCCATCGACCTGCCCGGCGACGGCGTCATTGAGTGCCATGCCCGCGCCCTTGTAGGGGACATGCAGCAGCTGGATCTTGGCCAGGCTGGAGAAATGTTCAACGTTTGCATGCCCCAGCGAGCCTGTGCCCGGAGAGCCGAAGGTGTACTTGTTGGGGTTGGCACGGGCCAGTGCGATGAACTCCTGCATGGTCCTGGCGGGGAAGTTCGCGTGCACCGCAAACACGCTGGGGACGGTGGCCACGTTGGAGATGGGGGCAAAGTCCCGCACCGCGTCGTACTTCATGCGGCTGCCATAGGCGGCCGCATTGGAGCCATGCGTGCTCATGGTGGCCATGCCCAGGGTGTAGCCGTCGGCACGCGATTTGGCCACCAGCTCCATGCCCAGCGAGCCGCCAGCCCCCGCCTTGTTCTCCACCACGATGGGCTGACCCAGCTCGCGGCTCGCAAATTCGGCAATCAGCCGGGCCGCCAGGTCGGTGGAGCCGCTGGGCGCAAAGGGCACGATCAGCTTGATGGGCCGGTCTGGGTAGCTTGCCTGCGCTTGGGCCATGCCGCTCCATGGTGCAAAGGCCAGCACCAGCAGCGCGGCCCTGCGGGCGGGTGAAAAGGAGGAGTGGAAGGTTGCCATGGTGGTGGGTTGTCTCGGTGGCCAAAAAGGTGCCGGCAAGTCTCCTGTGAACGGCGCGTGCCCGCAAACGACAGTCTCGCATTGCTGCATTACCATTGGTCATACAACCGTCATCGCGCCATTGCCTTTGGCGTTCGCTTCCTTTCACATTCCTGTGCCCTATGCGTCTTCATTCCGCATCCATGTCTGAGCTGCATGCTTTTGTCACGGTGGTACGCACAGGCAGCTTTTCGCGGGCCGCCGAGGAACTGTGTGTGACGCAGGGCGCCATCAGCCGGGCGGTGGCGCGGCTGGAGAGCCACTACGGCAAGGTGCTGCTGCGGCGCAGTGCGCACCAGATGGTGCTTACCCAGTCTGGCGAACAGTTGCTGGAGGCCGTGCGGGAACCTTTGGCTGTGATTGAAGCGGCAAGCGAGGCGCTGCGCGTGGGCCCCTCGCAGACCATGGAGCTGGTTCTTTCGGTGGTGCCCACATTGGCCAGTGTGTGGCTGGTGCCGCGCCTGCCGGATTTCCAGGCCCGGCACCCCGAGGTGCGTGTGCGTTTCGTCCCCTACCGCAAGGACGAGGATTTTTCGGGGCCCACACCACATGCCGCCATCCTGACCGGCTTGGGGCCGTCGCAATGGCCCACCTGGGAGTGCGACTACCTCATCGGCCGCGAAGTGGTGCCCGTGTGCCACCCAGCACGTGCAGCCAGGCAACGCTGGCGGCGCCCCGCAGATCTGGTTGCCGAACCCTTGCTGGCCCATTCCACATCCCCTGGTAACTGGGCTCAGTGGCTGCGTGCCGCTGGGGTCGAAGGGGTGGAGCCCGAGCTATCGACGGTGTTCGATCAGGTTTCCATCCTGATCCAGGCGGCCCTGGCCGACATGGGCGTGGCGTTGGTGCAGCGCTGCCTTGTGCGTGCGGAGCTGGAGGCGGGCCGCCTTGTCACGCCGTTTGACCTGCCGATCAGCCTGCAGCGTGGCTACTTTTTGTGCCGCCTGCCCGGCCGCCACACGGCTGCCAGCCTGCCCGTGTTTCGCCAGTGGCTGCTGGAGATGGCGCGCCAGGACATTGGGTCGATGCCTGTGTAGGGCCTGGTTGGCACAGCGTGCACGCAAAACAAAAAGCCCTCTTGCGAGGGCTCTTTTGCAAGGTGCCGGTTTGTGCCACCGGCCTGTGACGATCTGGCGATCAGCCGCCCTTCTTGGAGCGCTTGCCAGGGTTCTTCTTGCTGCGGGTTGCCACACCGCGCTCCAGGCTCACGCGCTGGCCACGGCCGGGGGTGGCCAGGGTGTAGCCGGGCAGGGGCGTTGGGCGGGGGGTGCGCTTGCGGTCTGCTTCGGTGACGATCTTGTTGCCCATGGTAGGTCTCAAAGTTGGTGGAAAAGAGAGCGATTTTAGGCCACAGCCGGGTGGCCGGGCGCTGAAAGTTGTTTGGCAGCTGTTTTACAGACTCTCATGGCGTCACAAACTGCGGCCCCCACAGCACCCGGTGCGCGAGCCAGCCCCTTCGTCAGCCAGGGACCGCAAGACGTGCCAGCACCTCGGTTTTACCTTTGGTGTCGGCCCGCAGGATCAGCGCTTCACCCGAGCTGGTGTTGGTGTTTGCCAGGTCGGACAGCACAAACATGTGTGTAAACCACGCCTCGAATCGACCAGGCCGGGACGATGCCGTGGCCAGCGCAGCCCGCAGTTCGCGCAGGTGGGCCGTGCTGGTGGTCTCCGGGCTGCCATGGGGCGACCCGAGTGCCGCCCAGACCTGCGGCGTACCAAAGGCGAGGGTGGCACTGTCCACGCAGCGGCACCAGGGGCTTGATAAAACCTTGCCCGGCTGGAGTTGCCGCTGCTGAAACCACGCGCCCACGCTGCGTGCCTGTGCGCGGCCTTCTTCGCTCAGATTGCGCTGGGTGCTGCAGTCACCCAGCCGGAATCCTGGGGGGTCAAACGTGCCGGGGGCCAGCGAGTGGCGGAACGCGGCCACCACCCCGCCTTTGCGCAACAAGGCTTCGGCATCCGGGTCTTGTGCCGCCCAGCTGCGCAGGCTGGCCAAGGCCAGCCCGGCGCCCAGCACCGCACGGCGCGCAAAGCGGGGTTCAGGCAGCAGGCTGGAAGGCATAGCCGTTGCCAGAAGCCGCCATGCGGCCAAAGGCCGGGAACGGGAAGTGGAAGCCACCCAGCATGGCGTTGCTGGCGGTGATGCGCTGGAACACTTCACGCCGCACCTTGCGCGCAGCCTCGGCATCCATGTCAAACGTTACGGCCCAGTCGGGGTTGCGTGCGAACAGCGCAGGCACGTTGGTCAGGTCCGCCACATAAAAGAACTTCTGGCCCGACGAAGTCAGCTCAAACAGCGTATGGCCTGGCGTGTGGCCGTAGGCCGCCACGGACTTGATTCCTGGCGCCAGTTCCGCATCAGCCGCAAACTGCACCAGGGTGTCCGCGGGCATGGTGGCAAAGGTGCGCCGCACGTTCTCGAATGCGCCCTTCATGCCCGCAGGCGCAGCGGCCATGCGGGCGTCGTCCATCCAGAACGCGTGTTCGGCGGCAGGCACCATCACCTTGGCCTTGGGGAACACCCACTCACCGGCCTTGTTGCGGATGCCATTGATGTGGTCGCCGTGGTAGTGGCTGATCAGCACCGTGTCGATGTCGGCCGCTTGCAGTCCCGCTGCGCGCAGGCTGTCGAGCAGCTTGCCGGTGGTGGCGCCGCCAAACTCGCCCAAGCCGGTGTCAATGAGGATCTTGCGCGCGCCTGCCACCACCAGAAAGGGCGTGTAGGGCACGTCGATGTAGTCGGTGGGCAACCCCTGGGACGTCAGCAGAGCTTTCACTTCTGTCAGCGGCGCGTTCTTCACAAATTCCTCTCCCAGCGGGCGGCGCGTGATGCCATCGTTCAGCGCAATCACTTCCACATCGCCCACTTTCATGCGGCGAAAGCCGGGACTGGGCAAGGTGGGGGTTCCGAAGTTGGGCGCGTTCTGTGCCCACACGGGGACAAAGGAGCCCGCTGCGTAAGCGGTGGTGGCCAGGCTTGCGCCCAGGAAGTGGCGGCGTGACAGCATGAAAACTCTCCGGTCTTGAGTTGAACTGAGGAGTCGCAACTGTGGCGATGCCTGAGAGATTGCCACGTGCCGTTGCACTAACCTGTTCGCAACGTGGGGCTTTTGCTGGTAATTGGGGTTAACCCCGCATCGAGGGCCTAGTCGATCGCGAAAGCCGCGCGCAGTGCATCGCAAAAGGCGGGGCTCCCGCTGACTGTGAGGGTGATCGTGGTCCGGGGTGGGGCAGGGCTGCCTGCCGTCGCGTGAAGTTGCCCGGCGGAGTCGTCAAACCTCAGCGCCAGCGGTGTGCTGACCTCCTGCGTGCCATGCAGGTCGTAGTGCCATTCGCCGCCGTCTTCTGAGGGGCCGCAGGCATCGGGCCAATGCTGGTGCGCCCAGGCCAGCACTGCAACGATTTCGGCGTGCAATGTGGGGATCTGCGCGGGCTGCACGCTCGCCATGGCGTCAAACGTACCTACGCCGTCCGCGTCTTCGCTGTAGTCAAAATCCAGGTAGTTCAGGTTCATGGTGTCCGTTAAAGAGATGTCATGTCCAGGTACGGCCCAGCGCCTGGGCGGCTTCGCCCAGGCGGGTCACCTGCTGTAGCGCCTGCGCCAGCGGCATGCGTGCTGCTGGTGCTTGCAGTGCCACGGCGCAGCGTACCTTCCGCCCCCCGCTGCCTAGCACAGGCACAGCCACACAAACGAGACCATCCACAAACTCTTCGGCGTCTGTGGCGTAACCCTGCCGCAGGATCTGCTCCAGCTCGGCCTCCAGGGCGGCGCGGTCGGTCAAAGTCGTGGCCGTGTGGCGGGTCAGCGGCAGTCCGTCCAGGATCGCCGCCCGGCGCGCGGCCGACAGGTGGGCCAGAAACAGCTTGCCGCTGGCCGAGCAGTGGATGGGCACACGCGTGCCGGGCCGCAGCTCCATGCGCAGCGGAAAGGCCGACTCCACGCGGTCCAGGTAGATCACCTCGGCGCCGCTGAGCGCCGTGAGGTTGCAGCTCTCGCCAATATCGGCCACCAGCTGGCGCAGCACCGCATGGCGCACGCCATGCTGGGTCCCCGCGCTGAGCGTGCTTTCGGCCAGGCGCAGCAGGCGGGGCGCGGGGGTGTAGCGGCGCCCATCGGGCTCGCGCGCCAGCAGGCCACCGCTTTCGAGCTGGCCCAGCATGCGGTGCACGCTGGGTTTGGGCCAGCCGGTGGCCTCGATGGCGTCCGCCAAACTGAACGGGCGGCCATGGGCGCACATGATTTCCAGCAGTTCAAACAGGCGCAGGCTGGGGGATGGGTTGGTCATAAATCCCGGAATTCGAGACGAATCCATAAAACATTTCGGGATTATTGAGCATTGTGGCTAAGCTGCAAACCAACATTTCACGGGGTGCTCATGGCGGCGACTTTTCAGAACGCGGTACTCACCGGCGCTTGTGGTGGCCTGGGCCAGGCCCTGGCGCGGGAGCTGATCGGCCAGGGCGCCGCCGTGGCGCTGGTGGGCCTGAACCAGCCCGTGCTGGAGACACTGGCCGCACTGGCGCCAGAGCGCTGTGCTGTCTACACGCCCGATGTGGCCGACGCCACGGCCATGCAGGCCATGGCTGCCGACTGGATGGGACGTTGGGGAACGCCTGATCTTGTCATTGCCAATGCCGGGGTGGCTGGTGGCTTTGACACCGCCGAAGCCGACGACCTCGCGGTGATGCGGCGCATGCTGGAAATCAACCTGCTGGGCGCCGCCACCACCTTCCAGCCGTTTGTGAAAGCCATGCGCGCGCGGCGGCGCGGTGCCCTGGTGGGCGTGGCCAGCATTGCGGGCTGGCGTGGCATGCCGGGCAACGGCGCCTACTGCGCGAGCAAGGGCGGGCTCATCCGCTACCTGGAGAGCCTGCGGGCTGAGTTGCGCGGCGAATCCATTGTGGTCAGCACGGTCAGCCCCGGCTATTTGCGTACCGCGCTCACGGCGGGCAACCGTTTTGCCATGCCGGGCCTGATGGAGCCCGAAGCCGCTGCCCGGGCTCTGCTGGCGGGCGTCGCGCAAGGGCGTACCCACATCGTGCTGCCCGCGCGCATCGGCTGGTTGGCCCGCTTGCTGAACCTGTTGCCCGACGCCCTGCACGACCGACTGCTGCTGGGCCAGCCGCGCAAGCCACGCGTGGGCGAGGCGGGGGCCACGGCCATTCCGGGCCTGCCGTTGCCTGCAGAGACACCGATACACAACGAAAGCAAAAACGCATGACAACGGAGACAACACCCACTGTGGCAGATACCCGCACCCAGATCGCCCTGATAGGCGCAGGCCCCAGTGGCCTGGCGGCTGCGCGCAACCTGCAAAAGCTGGGCGTGCCCTTCCAGGGCTTTGAGGCGCACACCGACGTGGGCGGTTTGTGGAACATCGAGAACCCGCGCAGCACGGTCTACGAATCGGCACACCTCATCTCCAGCAAACACACCACGGAGTTCACCGAGTTCCCCATGCGCGCCGAGGTGGCCGACTACCCCAGCCACCGCGAGATGCGGCAGTACTTCATGGACTTTGCCGCGCACTTTAGTTTGCGTCCCTGCTACTGGTTTGGCACCCGCGTCTTGAAGGTGGAACCCGTGGGCGAGGGCGCAGCGCCGCTGTGGCGCGTTACCTGGAGCCAGCACGGCGGACCCGCGCAGACCGCAGAGTTCAAGGGCGTGGTGATTGCCAATGGCACGCTGGCCGAGCCCAACATGCCGCGCTTTGAAGGCCAGTTTGATGGCGAACTGCTGCACACCAGCGCCTACAAAAGTGCGGAGTTGTTCAAAGGCAAACGCGTGTTGGTGGTGGGCGCGGGCAACTCGGGCTGCGACATAGCCGTGGATGCGGTGCATTACGCGCGCAGCGTGGATCTGTCGGTGCGGCGCGGCTACTACTTCGTCCCCAAATACGTGTTCGGCCAGCCAGCCGACACGCTGGGGGGCAAGTTCAAGATGCCGCCCTGGCTCAAACAGAAGATCGACAGCGTGGTGCTGCAGTGGTTCACCGGCGATCCTGTGCGGTTTGGTTTGCCCAAGCCCGACTACAAGATGTACGAGTCGCACCCGGTGGTCAATTCGCTGGTGTTGCACCACCTGGGCCATGGGGACATTCATGTGAAGCCTGACATCGCACGTTTTGAGGGCCGCACCGTGTTCTTCAAGGACGGCCGCGCACAGGACTACGATCTGGTGCTCTGCGCCACGGGCTACAAGCTGCACTACCCCTTCATCGACCACAGCCTGCTCAACTGGCAGGGCATGGCGCCGCAGCTGTACCTCAACATCCTGTCGCCCCGTTTCGACAACCTGGCGGTGATGGGCATGATCGAGGCGAGTGGCATCGGCTGGCAGGGGCGCTATGAACAGGCCGAACTGGTGGCGCGCTTCTTCAAGGCGCAGGCCGAGGGTTCGCAGCGCGCCGAGGCCCTGCGACAGGCCAAGGCCGGGCCACCACCCGATCTGTCGGGTGGCTTCAAATACCTCAAGCTCGAACGCATGGCGTACTACGTGCACAAGGACACCTACCGCAACGCGGTGCGCGCAGCGGCCGCTGCCCTCGCCTGAAAGGACCGCCATGCTGCCCGTGGACGAAATACGCCTCAACTTCAACCCCGCATCGCTGGTGGTGCTCAACGTGGTGCTGGGTTTTCTCATGTTCGGCATCGCGCTGGACACGCGCGTTGCCGATTTCAAGCGCGTGCTGCGCATGCCGGGCGCCATGGCGGTGGGCATTGCCGCGCAGTTCATCGTGCTGCCTGCAGTGACCTTTGTGCTCACGCTGCTGCTTCAGCCTGGGCCCAGCATTGCGCTGGGCATGATCCTGGTGGCCTGCTGCCCGCCGGGCAATGTGAGCAACATCCTCACACACCGTGCCGGAGGCAATGTGGCGCTGTCAGTGTCGATGACGGCCATCTCCAACGCGCTGGCCATCGTGCTCATGCCGCTCAACTTCGCCTTCTGGGGAGGCATGCACCCCACGGCGGCGCCGCTGCTACGCAGCATTGCGCTCGACCCGCTGGAGATGGCGGGCCACATTGTGGCCATCATCGGCATTCCGTTTGTGCTGGGTATTCTCTGTGCCGAAAAGTTGCCGCGCCTCACACAGCGCGTGAACAAGCCCGTGCGCATCCTCAGTTTTGTCTGCCTGATCGGTTTCATCATCGGTGCCGTGGCGGGCAACTGGCGCTATTTTCTGGACTATGTGGGCCTGGTGTTGCTGGCTGTGGCGCTGCACGATGCCTTGGCCTTTGGCACCGGCTATGCCTGCGCGCGCCTGAGCGGCCTGCCGGACTACGACCGGCGCGCAGTGAGCATCGAGGTCGGCATCCGAAACGCCGGGTTGGGCCTGGTGCTGATCTTCAGCTTCTTTGGCGGGCTGGGGGGCATGGCGGTGGTGGCGGGTGTCTGGGGTTTCTGGGACATCATCGCGGGCCTGGCGCTGGCGGGCTGGTGGGGCCGTAGGCCCGCTGCCGTGCCGCCCGCCGATGGCGCCAGGGAGCAGCGCGCATGAGCGGCGCGGCATGGGCAAACCGCCGCATCCTCGTCACTGGCGCCGACGGCTTTCTGGGCCGTAGCGTGGTGGCAGCGCTGGCACGCGAACAGGCGGGCGTGATCGTGGCGGCCGATGTGCGCGAGGTGCCTGCTGAGCGCCGCCTGTCCGGCGTTTCCTATCTGGTGCAGGACGTGCGCGACCCCGGATTGGCGAAGACACTGGCGGACCACGCCATCGACAGCGTAGTGCACCTGGCGTCCATCGTTACGCCCGGCAAGGGCTCCAGCCGCGAGTTCGAATATTCGGTGGACGTGCTGGGCAGCCAGAACGTGCTGGATGCCTGTGTGGCCACTGGCGTGAAGCAGCTGGTCGTCAGCTCCAGCGGTGCGGCCTACGGCTACCACGCCGACAACCCCGAATGGCTGCGCGAGACGGATGCGCTGCGGGGCAACGAGGTGTTTGCCTATTCACACCACAAGCGGCTGGTGGAGGAGATGCTGGCGCAATACCGCACGCAGCACCCGGCGCTGGCGCAGACGGTGCTGCGCATTGGCACCATCCTGGGTGAGCGGGTGGACAACCAGATCACCGCCTTGTTTGAAAAGCCGCGCCTGCTCGCCATCCGGGGCAGCGAGAGCCCGTTTGTCTTCATCTGGGACGAAGACGTGACCGGTGCCATCCTGCATGCCTTGCGCACGCAGCGGGCGGGCTGTTTCAACCTGGCGGGCGATGGTGCCTTGCCTTTGCGTGAGATCGCCCGGCGCCTGGGCAAGCCCGTGCTGGAGCTGCCCGCCGGGCTGCTGCGCACCGCGCTGGCGGTGGGCTCTGCGCTCGGTGTGAGCCGCTATGGCCCTGAGCAGCTCGACTTTCTGCGCTACCGGCCGGTGCTGCTGAATACCGCACTCAAGGAGGTGCTGGGCTATGTGCCCGGCAAGACCAGTGCCCAGGCGTTTGAGGCTTTCGTCACTGCACGGGCGCGGCAGGGCCGCCCGGTGGCGGCGGGCGCATCGGTGGCTGCCGCATGAGTGCGCCAGCGGCCTTAAGCCGTGGCGACCTGTTGCGCGCCTTGGCGGTGGTGGTCATCTGGGGGCTGAACTTTGTGGTGATGAAGTTCGGCTTGCAGGGGCTCAGCCCGATGCTGCTGGGCGCGCTGCGCTTTACGGCGGCGTCGCTGCCATTCCTGCTGTTCGTGCCGCGCCCTTCGCTGCCCTGGCGTTTTGTGGTGGGCTACGGGTTGGCGCAGGGCTTGGGGCAGTTTGGTTTTCTGTTTCTGGGGCTGCAGCTGGGCATGACGGCGGGCATGGCGTCGGTGGTGATGCAGACCCAGGCGTTCTTCACTTTGCTGCTGGCCGCGCCGTTGCTGGGGGAGCGCGCCAAGCCCTGGCAGTGGGGCGGCTTGTTGCTGGCGTTCGGCGGCTTGATGGCCATCGGCCTCGCGCATGGCGAGGGGCCGGGCCAGATGACGCTGGCGGGGTTTGTGCTCACCCTCGGCGCCGCATTCATGTGGGCGGTGTCCAACCTGGTGGCGCGCCGCGCGGCACAGGCCGGGGCGTATGCGCCGTTTCCTTTCATCGTGTGGAGCAGCGTGGTGCCCATCGGGCCGTTCTTTGCGCTGGCGTTGTGGAGTGAAGGCTCCACCGCCGTGTGGGCACAGCTGCAGTCTTTGAATGGCAAAGGGTTGCTGGCCGTGGCCTACCTGGCCTTTTTGGCCACACTGCTGGCCTACACGCTGTGGACGCAACTGCTGCAACGCCATGCGGCGGGGCGTGTCACACCGTTTTCGCTGCTGGTGCCGGTGGTGGGGCTGTGGGCGGCTTATGCCTTTCTGGGTGAAACCCCGGCGCCTCTGCAGTGGCTGGGCGCAGCCGCAGTGCTCTGCGGGCTGGTGGTGAACCAGGTGGGAGGCTTGTGGTGGGCCCGGCGTGCTGCAGCTTCCTAGAATGGCCGCTTTCCGCATCGAGGAGATAGGGTGGCTGAGAGCGCGTTTTTGTGGGTGAAAGGGTTGCGGTTTGCGTACCCGGAGTGTGCGGTGCTGGACAACCTGTCGCTGGCCTGGCCCCCGGGTCTGGCTTTGGTGCGGGGTGATGAAAGCACCGGCAAAACCACGCTGCTGCGTGTGCTGGCTGGCGAACTGACGGCGCAGGCTGGCCATATCGTGCTGCAAGGGGTGGACCTGAACCAGGCCGCCAAGGCCTCGGCACCACTGGTCTTCTGGGCGGACCCGCGATCCAGCGAGTGGGACCCGCTCACGGCCCGGGGTTGGCTCGACAGTCTGCCGGCGCGCTACCCCCTGTGGGATGCGGCAGCCCTGGTGGAGCACATCGACGGGTTCAGCCTCCACGAGCACCTGGACAAGCCTTTTTATGCCCTGTCTACCGGCAGCAAGCGCAAGGTGCTCATGGCTGGGGCCTTGGCCTCGAACGCACCGCTGACCTTGATCGACGAGCCGGTGGGCGGGCTGGATAAACCTTCCGCCCGCTACCTGGCGCAGGCTCTGGCGTCCCAGGCGGCCCGGCCAGACCGCCTGACCGTGGTGGCGCATTACGAAGCCCTGCCCGATGTGCCCTGGGGCTCGGTGCTGGATCTGTAGCGGTCGTGAGGTGGTAGAGGGCGCCTTGGGGGCATGTACCCTGGGGGCGGTTGTGTAGGCAAGGTCTGCCGTAGACTGCAGCGCTGACCGTTTCGTTTCCTCTCACACGCCTCACCCTGCAAGGACCGCACCATGGATGCGCTGCTATTTGTTCCGGTTGCCATCGCCATCTCGCTCACCCCCGGGCCCAACAACTTCTGTGGTCTCAACAACGGCATCCGTGCGGGCGTGGGCCCCGCGATGATCGCCACGGTGGGCCGGGCAGCGGCGTTTGCGATCTTTCTGACGGTGTCTGCGGTAGGGCTGGGGGCGATGCTGCTGGCGTCCGAGGCGGCGTTCACGGCCGTGAAATGGGTGGGCGCCGCCTACCTGTTCTGGCTGGGCTGGAAGGCCTGGCACAGCCGCGAGTTCAGCGGTCTGGCGCTGGAGGATGCTCCTGGCGGCGCCCAGGCATCGGGCCAGCCGGCCCAGGTTCATCTGCGTGCGCTCATCACCCAGGAGTTTCTGCTGGGCATCACCAATCCCAAGGCCATCATCCTGTTTGCGGCGATCTTCCCGCAGTTCATCGACCCGGCGCAGCCCGCTGCGCGCCAATTCCTGGTGCTGGGCTCCATTTATCTGGGCAGCGAATTCGTATCGACCGCCGTGTACGCCAGCTTTGGCCGCCAGATCCGTCGCTTCATCCGCACCTCGCGCGGTGTGGCGCGGCTGAACAAGGCCACGGGCGGTTTCTTCATGGGCGCCGGTGGCCTTTTGCTGGCCACCAACCGCTGAATTCATCCCGAGGTGGGCGCCGCTGCGGCGCCGGTAAACCTCGGCCAAAGCGCGCGTAAATCCTCGGTAAAGGGGGGCTGCAGGTCGGCAGCCGCCGGGGGTGCGCTGGCTACCATTGCTCCTTGCCTATCCATTGTTGCGCTCCACCATGCCACTGACCCGTTTGTTCGCTTGTTCGCAGCGGCCCGCTGTATCGCAATCCGGCAAGCTGCGCCTGTTGCCTGCCGTGTTGTTGGCCGTCCTGGTTGTCGGGGGCGTTGGGGGCGGGGGCTGGTGGTGGAAGCAGCGCCAGGCGGCGTCCGTCCCTGTTTCCGGTGCTGCGGGCCCTGCGGGCAGCAAGCCAGCAGGCGGCCCAGGGCGCTTTGGCGGCGGCAACGTACAGCCCGTGTCGGTAGGCACCGTGCAGCGCGGCGATGTGCGCGTGGTGGTGAGCGCCATCGGCACCATGAGCGCCCGTGCCACCGCCGTGGTGCGCGCCAAGGTGAGTGGCGAGCTGGTGGCGGTGCGCTTCAAGGAAGGTGACGAGGTGCGCGCAGGCCAGGTGCTGGCCGAGATCGACCCCCGCAGCTACCAGGCTGCGCTGTCGCAGGCGCAGGGCACGCTGCAGCGCGACCAGGCGCTGCTCAAGAACGCGCAGCTTGACCTCAAGCGCTACCAAGACCTGCTGGCCCGAGACTCCATCGCCAGCCAGCAGGTGGACACCCAGGCCGCGCTGGTGCGCCAGCTGGAGGGCACCGTGGCATCCGATCAGGCCCAGGTGGATGCCGCACGCCTGCAGCTGAGCTACACCCAGGTCACTGCGCCGTTCGCCGGGCGGCTGGGCCTGCGCCAGGCCGACAAGGGCAATGTGGTGGGGCCGAGCGATGCCAATGGCCTGGTCACCATCAACCAGGTGCGGCCGATGGATGCCGCGTTCTCCGTGCCCGAGGTGCACCTGCCGCAAATGCGCCGCCGCCTGGCCGCCGGTGAAGAACTGCCTGTGGAGCTGTGGGACCGCGACGCCCGCCGCCAACTGGCCAAGGGGCGCGTGGTCGCGCTGGACAACGCCATCGACACCGCCACGGGCACCATCAAGGTCAAGGCCGCCTTTGCCAATGACGACGGTGCGCTGTATCCCAACCAGTTCGTCAATGTGCGCCTGCAGGTCAACCTGCTTGAGGCCGTGCTCACCGTGCCCACCACGGCCGTGCAGAACAACTACGTGTACCTGGTGCAGGAAGACAGTACCGTGACCCAGCGCCGCATCCGGGTGGGCGTGACCGACGGCGAGCGTGTGAGCATCGAAGGCGATCTGCGCGAGGGCGAGCAGGTGGTCACCGATGGCATCGACCGCCTGCGCGAAGGCGCCAAGGTCGCCGTGATCGACGCGGGGGCCGTGACGCGCGCCGACCAGGCGGCCCAGGACCAGGCCGCGCAGCGCCGCGCCTTCATCGCATCGCTGCCGCCCGAGGTGCGCGAAAAGTTGCAGAAGATGAGTCCTGAAGAGCGCCGCGCCTTTTTGCGCGAGCGGCGGGCACAGATGGGTGCGGGCGGCGCAGCGGCTCCAGCGTCGGCGGCCTCTGCTGCTGTCTCTTCCGCGTCGGGTGTGGGTGCTCCCGCTGCTGCCCCTGCGTCCGGCCCGCAGGCCTCGGCAGCACCACAACCGCAGCGCAGTGAAACGCCGGCCCGTGCCGCCGCACCGCAAGCATCCCCAGGCGCAGCGCCGCCTGCACCGCCTGCAGCCCCCGCAGCGCCTGGTGATCGCGCTGCGGAACCCCCTCGGGGCATCCCTCCGCAGGTGAAGGCTCTGCTGGACCAGATGCCCGCCGACGAGCGCGCCCGCGTGATGGCAATGCCGCAGGAGGAGCGCCGTGCCTACATCCGCGAGCGGCTGCAGCAGCAGCCGCCGTCCCAGGGTGGCGCGGCCAGCCCGGCGCGCTGAGCGCAGCGGCACCCCGGTTTCTCCCCTGCCTGTCTTGCCAGCGCACCCGTCGCCATGAACCTGTCGCGCCTTTTTATCCTGCGTCCCATCGCCACCGCGCTGCTCATGGTGGCGATCCTGATCGCGGGGCTGATGGCCTACCGGCTGCTGCCCACCTCGGCCCTGCCCGAGGTGGACTACCCCACCATCCAGGTCACCACGCTGTATCCAGGCGCGAGCCCCGATGTGATGACCTCCAACGTCACGGCGCCGCTGGAGCGGCAGTTCGGCCAGATGCCGGGGCTGTCGCAAATGTCGTCCACCAGCTCGGGCGGGGCTTCGGTGATCACGCTGCGTTTTGCGCTCGACATGGCGCTGGACGTGGCCGAGCAGCAGGTGCAGGCAGCCATCAATGCAGGCAGCAATCTGCTGCCCAACGACCTGCCCATGCCGCCGCTGTACAGCAAGGTCAACCCGGCCGATGCGCCCATCCTCACGCTGGCCATCACCTCGCCCTCGCTGCCCGTGATCCGCGTGAACGATCTGGTGGAAAACCGCCTGGCACCCAAGCTCTCGCAGGTGCAGGGCGTGGGTCTGGTGGCGATTGCGGGCGGGCGCCGCCCGGCTGTGCGCATCCAGGCCAACCCCACGGCACTGGCGCAGCTGGGCCTCACGCTGGAGGACGTGCGAACCTCCATTGCGGCCGCCAACGTGAAGCAGGCCAAGGGCGGCTTTGATGGCGCTGCACGTGCATCCACCATTGACGCCAACGACCAGCTGCAGTCGGCGGCGGAGTACCGTGACCTCATCATCGCCTTCAAGAACGGCGCCCCGGTGCGCCTGAAGGACGTGGCCGACACGGTGGACGATGCCGAGAACACCCGCCTCGCCGCCTGGGCGGGCACGGCAGACACGGGCGCCAAGCCCGGCGTGATCCTCAACATCCGCCGCCAGCCCGGCGCCAACGTGATCGACACAGTGGACCGCATCAAGGCCCTGCTGCCGCAGCTGCAAAGCACCTTGCCCGCGTCGCTGGATGTGCAGGTGCTGACGGACCGCACGGTGACGGTGCGCGCCTCGGTGCGCGACATGCAGGTAGAGCTGGGCCTGGCCGTGGTGCTGGTGGTGGCAGTGATCTTTGTCTTCCTGCGCAGTCCCTCGGCCACGCTGATCCCGAGCGTGGCCGTGCCGCTGTCGCTCATCGGAACCTGCGGTGTGATGTACCTCGCGGGGTTCTCCATCAACAACCTCACGCTGATGGCGCTGACGATCTCCACCGGCTTTGTGGTGGACGATGCCATCGTGATGATCGAGAACATTGCCCGCTATGTGGAAGAGGGCGAGGCGCCGCTCGCGGCCGCGCTCAAGGGCTCGCAGCAGATCGGCTTCACCATCATCTCGCTCACCATTTCGCTGATTGCGGTGCTGATCCCGCTGCTGTTCATGGGCGATGTGGTGGGGCGGCTGTTCCACGAGTTCGCCATCACGCTGGCCGTGTCCATCCTGATCTCGGCCGTGGTGTCACTCACGCTCACCCCGATGCTGTGCGCGCGGCTGCTGCGCCACACCCCCGAAGACAGCCACGGCCGCCTGTACCAGGCCACGGGCCAGTTCTTTGACCGCACGATTGCGGGCTACGGCCGCATGCTGGCCTGGGTGCTGGACCGGCGAGGCTGGACCTGGCTGGTGTTCCTGGCCACGCTGGCGCTCACCGTGGTGCTTTACCTGTTCATCCCCAAGGGCTTCTTCCCGGTGCAGGACACCGGCACGCTGCAAGCCACCACCGAGGCGGACCAGTCGATCTCGTTTGCGGGCATGGCCGCGCGCCAGCAGGCCGTGGCCGAGCGGCTGCTCGAAGACCCCGCCGTGCGCAGCATCTCGTCGTTCATTGGCGTGGATGGGGCCAACACCACGCTCAATACGGGCCGCCTGCTGATCGACCTGCAGCCGCACGCGCAGCGCGACAAGGCCGATGTGGTGCAGCAGCGCCTGGCCGAGCGCGTACAGAACCTGCCGGGCATCCGTCTGTTCATCCAGCCTGTGCAGGACCTGACCATCGAAGACCGGGTGGCGCGCACGCAGTACCAGTGGCTGCTGTCGTCGCCCGACATGCAGCAGCTCACCACCAGCACCACCGAGTTGCTTCGCCGCCTGCGCGCCCTGCCCGAGCTGACCGATGTGGCCAGCGACCTGCAGGACCAGGGCCGCCAAGCCTATGTGCAGATCGACCGCGCCCAGGCCAGTCGCCTGGGCGTGACGGTGGCGGGCATTGACGCGGCGCTGTACAACGCCTTTGGCCAGCGGCTGATCTCGACCATCTTCACCCAGTCCAACCAGTACCGCGTGGTGCTGGAGGTGGCGCCACAGTTCAAGGTGGGGCCCGAGGCACTGCAGAGCATCTATGTGCCGTCGAGCGCGGGGGCGCCGGTGCCGCTGTCGTCGGTGGCGCGCATCGAGGAGCGCAACATGCCGCTGGTGGTCAACCACGTGGGCCAGTTGCCGGCTGCGACGATTTCGTTCAACACCGCGCCGGGCGTGTCGCTGGGCAATGCCGTGGCCGCCATCGAGCGCGAGAAGGCTGCCGTGAAGGCCGAGGGGTTGTTGCCGCTGTCGGTGGAGACGAGCTTTCAGGGCGCGGCGCTGGCGTTTCAGGCGTCGTTGTCGAACACGCTGCTGCTGATCCTGGCGGCGGTGGTCACCATGTACATCGTGCTGGGCGTGCTGTACGAGAGCACTGTGCACCCGGTCACGATTTTGTCCACGCTGCCCTCGGCCGGGGTGGGGGCCTTGCTGGCGTTGATGGCAGCGCGGCTGGACCTGGACATCATTGCCATCATCGGCATCGTGCTGCTGATCGGCATCGTAAAGAAGAACGCGATCATGATGATCGACTTTGCGCTGGAGGCGCAGCGGGACGAGGGCTTGAGTGCGCGTGATGCGATTTACCAGGCATGTCTGTTGCGGTTCCGGCCGATCTTGATGACGACGTTGGCGGCTTTGCTGGGGGCCTTGCCGATGATGCTGGGCACGGGGGTGGGCAGCGAGTTGCGGCACCCGCTGGGGGTGACGATGGTGGGGGGGCTGATTCTGAGCCAGTTGCTCACGCTGTTCACGACGCCGGTGATTTACCTCACGTTTGAGGGGTGGGCGCAGCGGTGGCGTGGGCGGCGGGGTGAGGGGGCGTGATGGCATCCGTGGATTGCGCTTTTTCATTCACCGCTCGGGCTGAGCTTGTCGAAGCCTTGGCGTGCTGGTTTGGAAGGCGTGCTGGGGTTGAGGGCGGAGGCCGGGTTGTCGCCCCGGCAGGCGACTCACTTTCTTTTGCTTCGCCAAAAGAAAGTAAGCAAAGAAAAGGCGACCCCCAGTCTGCGACCCCTTCGCTGCGCTCCGGGGCAAACCTGCGGCGGGGCGGTTGCGGGGTGCGCCGTGGAACTCGCTTTGCGCTGCGCGCGCCGCTCGGACAACCACGGCGAGTCAGAGCACGAAGCATGGGCGCTTCGACGCCCATGCCACCCCACAGCCGCCCCGCCGCAGGCGCAGCCAGCAGGGGGTGGGCAGCCGAACACCTAAACACCCAAACAGCCGAACAGCCACACGGGCCTTTGCTTCGCTCGGCCCCCTCTCGCGGGCGCAAGCGCCTCGCGCTGCGCAGGCTGGGCCGAGCGCAGCAATGGCCCGTGTGGATGTCCGATTCGCGGGTCCCCTTCACGATGCGCCGAGGAGCGCAGGGCGTGGGGCGGCACGGGCGTCGAGGCGCCCGTGCTTCGTGCACTGACTCGCCGTGGTTGTCCGAGCGGCGCGCGCAGCGCAAAGCGAGTTCCACGGCGCGCCCCACGTCCGAGCACCGCAGGTTGCCCGCAGCGAAGCGGAGGGACGCAGCGTGCAGGGTCGCCTTTTCTTTGGTGACTTTCTTTTGGCGAAGCAAAAGAAAGCCACTGCGCCGCCGGGCGCACACCCCGGCCTCCGCCCTGAACCCAAGCACACCTTCCAAACCAGCACGCCAAGCCTTCGACAAGCTCAGCCCGAACGGATGGGGCTCGCGCCCAGACTTAGACAGAAGCTCAGTCCGAACGCCGAGTAGAAATCAAAATGCTATAAAAATACTAGCTAAAAAGGCATAACCAGCAGGCGGTAGAGGCCAAAAAAACCTCAATCCCCCACCCGCCCCAACGCCCTCAACACATTCTCCGCAGTCGCCGGTGCCGTCAACACCACCGGCGCCGCAGCATCCACGCCACTGCGCCCAGCCGCCACCGCATTGCGCAGCGCCTCATACACACTGATCGCCAGCATGAACGGCGGCTCCCCCACCGCCTTGCTACCGCCCACGTTGTCCTCGCGGTTGGCTTCGGGCCACAAGTCCACCTTGAAGTGCGCCGGGATGTCCCCCGTCGCCGGGATCTTGTACGTGCTGGGTGCGTGGGTGGCCAAGTAACCCTTGTCGTTCCACACCAGCTGCTCGGTGGTGAGCCAGCCCATGCCCTGCACAAAGCCACCCTCGATCTGGCCGATGTCGATGGCCGGGTTGATGCTGTGGCCCACGTCGTGCAGGATGTCCACCTTCAGCACGCGGCTCTCGCCGGTGAGGGTGTCGATGGCCACCTCGGTGCAGGCGGCGCCGTAGGCAAAGTAATAGAAGGGGCGCCCGGTGAGCGTGGCCTTGTCGTAGTGGATCTTGGGCGTGCGATAAAAGCCGTCGCTCCACAGCTGGATGCGGTTGGCGTACGCCTCCTTCACCACGGCGTCGAAGCTGCGCACGGCCTTGGGCGAGATCACCTGGCCACCCGCGAACTGGATCGCGCCTGCGCCGCAGCCGTCCAGGCCGCACACGAACGAGGCCAGGTTGTCGCGCACGTTGCGCGCCGCATATTGGGCGGCGCGGCCGTTCAGGTCGGTGCCGCTGCTGGCGGCGGTGGCGCTGGCGTTGGGCACCTTGCTGGTGTCGCTGGCCGTGACCAGCACGCGGGCGAGGGGCACGCCCAGCTCGTCGGCCACGATCTGCGCCACCTTGGTGTGCAGGCCCTGGCCCATTTCGGTGCCACCGTGGTTCACCTGCACGCTGCCGTCGGTGTACACATGCACCAGCGCGCCGGCCTGGTTGAACAGCGTGGCGGTGAAGCTGATGCCGAACTTGACGGGCGTGATGGCGATGCCGCGCTTGATGACCGGGTTGTGCGCGTTCCAGGCCGCAATTTCGGCCTGGCGCTGGCGGTAGCCCGAGGTCTGCTCCAGCGTGGGCATCAGCTCGTGCAGGATGTTGTCTTCCACCGCCATCTGGTAGTGGGTGACGCTGCGGCCCGTGCTCGCGTCTTTGCCGTAGAGGTTGGCCAGGCGCACGTCCTGTGCGTCCAGGCCCAGCGCGCGCGCGATGTCGCCCAGGATGGCCTCGATCACGATCACGCCCTGTGGGCCGCCAAAGCCGCGGAACGCGGTGTGGCTCTGGGTGTTCGTCTTGCAGCGGTACGAGGCGATCTCAACATCGCTCAGGTAATAGGCGTTGTCGCTGTGGAACACGGCGCGGTCGGCCACGGGGCCCGACAGGTCGGCGCTGAAGCCGCAGTTGGCAGCCATGTGCAGCTTCAGGCCCGTGATGCGGCCGGTGTCGTCAAAGCCCACGTCGTACTCGTACGCAAACGGGTGGCGCTTGCCGGTGACCATGAAGTCCTCGTCCCGGTCCAGCCGCAGCTTGACGGGGCGACCCAACTTGTGGGCGGCCACGGCAGCCCACACGGCCAGGTGCCCGGCCTGCGTCTCCTTGCCGCCAAAGCCACCACCCATGCGGCGGCATTCCACGCGCACCGCGTGGTTGTCGATGCCCAAGGCGTGCGAAACCCAGTGCTGCACCTCGCCCGGGTGCTGTGTGCTGGAGTAGACCCACCACTGTTTTTGCTCCAGCGGCATGGCGTAGGCAATCTGGCCTTCGAGGTAGAAATGCTCCTGCCCGCCCACCTCGAATGCGCCGCTCAGGCGGTGGGCGGATTGCGCCAGGCCCGTGGCCGCATCGCCTCGGCGCACAAACACGGGGGGCAGCACATAGCTTTGTGCTTTCAGCGCGTCCTGCACCGTGAGCACGGCAGGCAGGGGGGTGATGTCGAGCTTGACGGCGCGCACCGCACGGCGCGCCTGCATGACCGAGTCGGCCACCACCAAGCCGATCACCTGGCCTACAAACTGCACGCTATCGATGGCAAACACCGGTTCGTCGTGCGCGAAGGCGGCCAGGATCTTGTCGCCCGGCACATCACTCGCCAGCACCACGCCACGCACGCCGGGCAGGGCCAGCGCGGCGCTGGCATCCACACCGTTCAGGCGGCCATGCGCCACCGTGGAGAGGATGGGCGCCGCATACAGCGTGCCCTTCACCTCGGGCAGGTCGTCGATGTAGTGGGCGGCGCCTGCCACCTGGGCGCGGGCGCTTTCGTGGATGTGCGAATGGCCCATGGCGGCCCGTGTGGGCGAGGGCAGGGCCTGGGTGGGGATGTGTTCGGGGGCGTTCATACCGTGGCCTCCAGCGTCAAGGTGTCCAGGCTCACCGAGGGGTGGCCCTGGCTCTCCAGCCAGTAGCGTTGCAGCAGGCTGCCCAGCACCTGGCGGCGGTAGGCGCCGCTGGCGCGCATGTCCGAGATGGGGCTGAACTCGGCCTGCAGTACGGCGGCGGCACGCTGTGCGGTGGCCTCGGTCCAGGGCTGGCCTGCCAGCGCAGCCTCGGTCTGCCGCGCGCGGGCCGGGGTGGCGGCCACGCCGCCCGCGCCAATGCTGGCGCGCTGCACGGTGCCGTCCACGATGTCGAGGTTGAGCACCAGGCAGACGGCGGAGATGTCGTCGTCAAAGCGCTTCGAAATCTTGTATGCCCGGAGCTGTTCTTGCGGGGTGGGGCGGGGCACCACGATGCGCACAAGCAACTCATCCGCCGCCATCACGTTCTGCCGGTAGCCGGTGTAGAGGTCTTCCAGCGGCAGCTGGCGCTCGCCGCGGGCCTGGCTGGCCAGCACCACCTGGGCGCGCAGGGCGATCAAGAGCGGCATGGAGTCGCCAATCGGCGAGCCGTTGGCCACGTTGCCGCCCAGCGTGCCGGAGTTGCGCACGGGCAGCCCAGCAAACCGCGTGGCAAATCGGTGCAGCTGCGGCCACTGTGCGGTGAGGGCTGCAAATGCGTCGGTCAGGCTCACGGCCGCACCGATGTGGATGGCGTCGGCGAGCTGCGCCACCTCGCGCAGCTCGGCCGCGCGGGTCACGTCGATCACCTGCGTGTATTGCTTGTGCTGCTTGGTCACCCACAGCCCCACGTCGGTACAACCCGCCACGATCTGCGCAGCGGGGTGAGCGGCGCGTGCGGCCAGCAGGCTGGCCTGGCTGGTGGGGGCGATGTAAGGAAAATTGGCTGCCTGCGCGCTCTGGTCTTGTGCCAGAGGCTTCAATTTTTGTAGCACTTCGGCTTCATTGACTGCCATGCCGGGCAGCGCTGCCATCTGCTGGGCGGCATCGAGGATGGGGCGGTAGCCGGTGCAGCGGCACAGGTTGCCCGAGAGTTCTTCCTGGGCCAGCTCGCGGGTGATGGGCTCACCATGGCAAACGTGGTTCTGGTACATCCCGAAGAGGCTCATCACGAAGCCGGGAGTGCAGAACCCGCACTGGGAGCCGTGGCACTGGACCATCGCTTCCTGCGCAGGATGGAGCGTGATCGTTTGTGGGGCGGCGGGGGCATCGCCCACCGGCTGGATCAGCGGGTCTTCCGCCAGGTCCTCGACCGTCCACAGCGCCATGCCATTCACCGAATGGGCCAGGCGGATGCAGCTGTTCACGGCGCTGTAGTGCAGCTGGCCGCCGCGCTCTTCGCCCAGCACCACGGTGCAGGCGCCGCAGTCGCCTTCGCCGCAGCCCTCCTTGGTGCCGGTGCAGCCCAGGTCTTCGCGCAGCACCTCCAGCAGGGTGCGGTCGGGTGGTACATTGCCCAGCGCCACGGGCTGGCCTCGGCGCAGGAATTGCAAGGGTTGGGTGGTCATGACGGATGCCGCTTTTTCGATTGCTATCAATTCTTCAATTCATCAGAGGGTAGGGCGCCCCGAGGCCTTCAGCATAAGTACAAGCTTATGACATCAATGCACGCACTGCTATGAGAGACCACGCCCTTTTCGACAAGATAGACCTCCATCTCATAAGGGTCTTGCACACCGTGCTCACAGAACGCAGCGTATCGAGGGCCGCCGTCCGCCTGGGCATGCACCAGCCGGCGGTGTCGGCTGCGCTCAAACGGCTGCGCGACCTGTCGGGCGACCCGCTTCTGGTGCGCTCCGGCGCCAGCATGATGCCCACCGATGCCGCGCTGCGCATGGTGGAGCCCGCAGGGGCCATCCTGCGGGCGGCAGAGGCGCTGTTTTCGGATGCACGCGGGTTTGACCCGCGCACCGCCACCCGCACTTTCCGCGTCGCCGCCAGCGACTACCTCGACCCGTTGTTCCTGCCCCAGTTGGTGGCCCGCATCAAGGTCGAGGCGCCCCTGTGCCCCATCGAGATACTGCCGCTGTCGGCCGATGCGCACTACCACGCGCATCTGGCGCAGGGTGAGGTGGATGTGGTGATCGGCAACTGGCCGCAACCGCCGGACGACCTGCACATGGGCCGCCTCTTTGGCGACGAGGTGGTGTGCTTGGTGGGCAAGGACCACCCCGCCGTGCGGCGCGGCTGGGATGTGGAAAGCTGGCTGGCTGCCGAGCACATCGCGCCCACGCCCACCCACCCGGGTGCACGCGGCGTGATCGATGTGCACCTGGACAGCCTGGGCATGCAGCGCCACATCACGGCGCGCTGCGCGCATTTCAGCCTCATCCCCAGCATCGTGGCATCCAGCTTGCTTGTGCTGACCACGGGCCGCCAGTATTGCGAGCGGTATGTGGAGCAGTTGCCGCTGGCCATCCTGCCCTGCCCGGTGCCGTTTCCCCGGCTCATGTATTACCAGCTCTGGCACGCGCGCACCCACCATTCGGCGGCGGCCGTGTGGCTGCGCGAGTGTGTGAAGGCTGTCGCGTCTTCGCTACGAAAAGAATAGCTGCTTGGGCATGCTGAACAAGCGCAAGAAGGTGTTTTCGTTCCTATAACAAGTTGTAAAACTGAGAGACAATCCCCGCATGAGTTCACCTCCTATTCCCTCCGCCCCGGGGGCGTCGCCGCCGCCCCGGCTGCAGCTTGTGGGCATCACCAAGCGCTACCCGGCCGTGGTGGCCAACAGCGGTGTCTCGCTCACCGTGCTGCCGGGTGAAATCCATGCGGTGCTGGGCGAAAACGGCGCGGGCAAATCCACGCTGATGAAAATCATCTACGGCTCGGTCAAGCCCGACGAGGGCAGCGTGTTCTTCAACGGCCAGGCTGTGCAGGTGCGCAACCCGCAAGAGGCGCGCGCCCTGGGCATCGCCATGGTGTTCCAGCACTTCAGCCTGTTCGACACCCTGACGGTGGCCGAGAACGTGTGGCTGGGCCTGGACAAGAGCCTGACGCTGGCCGAAGTCACGCAGCGTATCAGCGCCAAGGCGGCCGAATACGGCCTCGACATCGACCCCCTGCGCCCCGTGCACACGCTGAGCGTGGGCGAGATGCAGCGCGTGGAAATCATCCGTGCCCTGCTCACCAACCCCAAGGTGCTGATCCTGGACGAGCCCACCTCGGTGCTCACGCCCCAGGCGGTCGAAAAGCTCTTCGTGGTGCTGCGCAAGCTGGCCAGCGAGGGCTGCAGCATCCTCTACATCAGCCACAAGCTGCACGAGATACGCGCGCTATGCACGGCCTGCACCGTGCTGCGCGGTGGCAAGGTCACGGGCGTGTGCAACCCGGCCGAGGAGTCCAATGCCTCCCTGTCGCGCCTGATGATTGGCGCCGAGCCGCCTGCGCTGGAACACCGCGCAGTACAGACCGGCGCCACCGTGCTGCGCGTCAAGGGCCTGTCGCTGCCGCGCGCCGACCAGTTTGGTGTGGACTTGATCGACCTGCAGTTCGAGGTGAAGGCGGGCGAGGTGGTGGGCATTGCCGGGGTGTCGGGCAATGGACAAAAAGAACTGCTCTACGCGCTGTCGGGCGAAGACCAGCGCACGGAGCCCGCCAGCATCCAGGTGACGGGCCAGAACGCGGGTCGCATGGGCCCCGGTCAGCGCCGCGCTTTGGGCCTGCACTTTGTGCCTGAGGAGCGCCTGGGCCGGGGCGCCGTGCCCACCATGGGCCTGGCGCACAACCTGCTGCTTACGCGCAAGAACGCAGTGTCGGGCAG